>NZ_JASDCR010000024.1:0-56162 GCF_030407795.1 Psychrobacter sp. APC 3279
CCCTTTGCTGACGACAATAGCGCGATGGCCCCACCTGATCCCTTCCCGAACTCAGAAGTGAAACATCGTAGCGCCAATGGTAGTGTGGTTCGCCCATGTGAGAGTAGGTCATCGTCAGCTCTCTATTCTGAAATATCCCCCGACATTAGCTTGTCGGGGGATTTTCTTTGGCTATGATTTGGTGACGGCTTCTTTATCTAATTTATTCTAGCAAGCGTATTGCAGTATTGATTATAGAAAAACTTGAAGGTATGCTGTTTTTTATTGAAAGCGCTTCTAACTTGTAAAAAGCACTGTATTAAAGACAAAGCCGTCATTAGACTAATAAGGAAGTATGCGTGTCAATTTGGTTGCTGGTTCTAATATCATTTATGCATATTACTATTGGCGGGGCTTTTGCCTTCGGGTTTCTTTTCTATATGTGTGCAGAGGGAAGCCCAAGCTTAACCAAAATTGAGAATAACATTCTCTTTACCTTGTTGATTGGATATGCAGCTTCACTTGTAATCAGTGTTGGAATGGCTATTTATTTTTACGTATTTACTACTGGCGATTTATATTATTGGTGTTTCGCCATACCGTGGGTACTACTGATTCTACTGTTAGGTTATTGGGCATATATTTTAGCGAAATTTAACGCATTTTGAGGATACTGTTGGCATGTCTGGCCTGATTAATTACTTCTTAAAACAACTCACCTATCTCAGGTATCTCTTCAAAATCAAAACCTAACTGTTCATCTTTACGCTGTTTCATTTGTTCTATACGCAGCTTCCGTCCTGCGATAAGCCGTAGCACCTCGCGCTGCTGCTCTGTCGTCATGTCATGCCATAGCTGGCGCTCAGTTCGACTACGCAGGCAACCAAAGCAATAACCCTTCTTATTACTTTGGCAAAGACCAATACATGGATTGGCAATCTCGAACAGCTCAAACTGTTGATTCATGACTTCTCCATAATGACTACCGTCATTCCTTTGACCTGCATAAAATCACTGTACAACATTATTATGTCGCAAATACTGACTAATAGTGTGCCATTTTATTGTTATTATTTCCGTCTAGCGGGTGCTATGCTTAGCTTTGATAGCCTTTATAAGATAATCATAACAAAATTAATAAGTGAGATGATACGTGAACTTGATTTATATCCATGGATTGGACAGTGATGCCAACTCGACCAAAGGGGTGCTGTTAGAAAAATATTGTCAGCTTCATCATCCTGATATTAATGTGCTGCGTCCTGATTTAAATAAAACCCCAGCACAAGTGTGTGAGCAATTACTGTCTTTAATCAAAGCGCTAAATAATAGTGAAGATAGAAAATCAGCAGATAAGCAGACTGAGTTATCAAATACGGTATTAATCGGTAGCTCATTGGGTGGGTATTTTTCTACTGTGATAAGCAACCAGATAGGCTGCCCAGTTTTATTGCTTAACCCTAGTATCCAGCCCCATATCACCTTACAGCGTTTCTCTAATAAACCAGTATCAAGTCAAGATAATTTAAATGAGTCATCTACTAGCAAAGTCCTGCATACGACAGCGGGAGGCTGGAGAATTACGCCCGCAGATTTACAGTGGTTTGCAGACCATCAGCTGTTATCAGTAAATTATCCTAATAAAGTTGCTGTGCTATTAAAAGAAGGCGATGAGTTGTTGAATTCTGAATTGTCTCAAGATTTTTATCAAAGTCATGGCGCATCGGTAACGGTGCAAGTAGGTGGCGATCATCGCTTCAGTGACTTTGATGAGCAGCTGCCGATGGTGATGAATATCTTACAGAGTTTAGTACAACCTTAAATAGACGACATTATATGACGTAAGCGATGGAGTATTAACGTTAACGTCACTATTTTTCGTTATAATGGTTTAATAGAATTAAACGCACGCGAACAGTTAAGGATGCATTTGTGAGTCAATATAATGCGCAATCGTTAGAAGTTTTAGAAGGTCTTGAGCCAGTCCGTCGTCGTCCAGGTATGTATACCGACACCACGCGCCCGAATCATTTGGCGCAAGAGGTCATTGATAACTCAGTTGATGAAGCGTTGGCTGGTTATGCTAAAACCATCAAGGTGCAATTGCATAGTGATGGATCGTTGTCTGTCGAAGATGACGGGCGCGGTATGCCAACTGATATTCACCCTGAGTTTGGTCAATCTGGTATTGAGCTGATTTTGACCCGTTTGCATGCAGGTGGGAAGTTTTCGACCTCTAATTATGAGGTGTCAGGTGGTCTACATGGAGTGGGTATCTCTGTCGTCAATGCGCTATCAACCCGCGTTGAAGTTACGGTATGGCGTGATAGCACACAGTTCGACATGGCATTTGAAAATGGTGCACCAGTTACGCCATTGACTGAAGCAGTCAGCTCAAACAAGCGCAAACGTGGCACCAGAGTACATTTTTGGGCGGATGGTAGTTTCTTTGATACGCCCAAATTCAATGTAAAACAGCTCAAGCATAATTTAAAAGCAAAGGCTGTTTTGGCCGCTGGACTGACGATCGAATTCACTGATGATATCAATGATGAAAAAGTCGTTTGGCAGTTTACGGATGGGGTGGTCGAGTATCTAAGCGAACAGTTAGATGGTTTGGAAACATTGCCTGAAGCGCCGTTTTATTATAATTATGATGCGAAAGCGGGCGAACGAGCGGCTATTACCTTTGCCTTGTCTTGGTTGCCTGATGGTGGTACGCCGATTCAAGAAAGCTATGTGAACTTGATTCCGACAGCTCAGGGCGGTACGCACGTCAACGGACTACGCACAGGTATCTTAGAAGCACTGCGTGAGTTCTGCGATATTCATAATTTGCTACCACGTAGTGTGAAGCTAACCGCAGAAGATGTCTGGGACGGGGTGAACTATATCCTGTCTCTTAAGTTCTCTGAGCCACAGTTTTCTGGACAGACCAAAGAGCGTTTATCTAGTCGAGAGGCTGCGGGCGCTGTACAGACATTGGCAAAAGATGCCTTTAGCCTATGGTTAAACCAGCATGCGGAAATGGGCACGCAAATCGCTGAATTGGCGATTAATAAAGCAGGTCGTCGTCTAAAATCTGCCAAAAAAGTCGCTCGTAAAAAGATTACTCAGGGACCCGCATTGCCTGGTAAATTGGCAGACTGCCGTGGTGATTTGCGTGATGGCGCTGAGCTGTTCTTAGTAGAGGGTGATTCTGCGGGTGGTAGTGCTAAGCAAGCCAGAGATCGTCATTATCAGGCGATATTACCTCTGCGCGGTAAAATCCTAAATACGTGGGAGGTATCATCAGATACGGTGTTATCAAGCCAAGAGATTCATGATATTGCCATTGCTATCGGTGTTGATCCTGCCTCTGATGACTTGTCTGAGCTACGTTACGACAAGATATGTATCTTAGCGGATGCTGACTCTGATGGTCTGCACATTGCGACATTGATCTGCGCTTTGTTTGTGAAGCATTTCCCTGCGCTAGTGGATGCGGGTCATTTATTTGTGGCCATGCCGCCCTTGTATCGAGTGGATGTGGGTAAAGAGGTTCACTATGCGTTAGATGAGCCGGAGCTTGCACATATCTTGGCTAACGTACCGGGCAATAAAAAAGCTCAGATTACACGCTTTAAAGGGCTTGGTGAAATGAGTGCTGAGCAACTACGTGAGACGACGATGAGCCGTGATACACGCCGCTTAGTACAGTTAGATATGGATGACATGGTACTGACCAATAGCGTGATGGATATGCTACTGGCTAAGAAACGTGCCTCTGATCGTAAGTCATGGCTCGAGAGCAAAGGTGATTTGGCCGATATTTCTTAAAAGGTAGCAATGAATTTAAAGAAATATGGGTGCAGAATATCGTAATAGGTCATTACTTATATTTATGGCTAAACGATCTATCACATAATAAAAGCACGCAAAATTTAGCCTAGCCACAAAGGCTTAATGGTATTATGTCAGTACCTTTCATTATATTGTGCTGTCATGATACCGAAGATTTTTAACCGTTCTAAGTCTGTTGTTTCTAAACCTGAGCGCTCCAAAGTACTCCCAAAACTTAGCAAAAAGCATTTGGGAGATAAGGTTCCTAAGCGTGGCAACAAGTTTGCGCCTGTTATTGCATCCGCGCTGTTAAAGGCGTCAGGTTGGCGTACGGTAGGCGAGATTCCAAATATTTCACAAGCTGTAGTGCTTGCTCTGCCACATACTTCTAATGTGGATGGTATTTATGCGATTCCAAGTCTGTTTGCATTAGATATCAAAATCAGCATTATGGGCAAGCACACGTTATTTAAAGTACCTGTATTTGCGCAATTATTAAATTGGATAGGGGTCATTCCTATCGATCGTGGTAATAAAGGCTCTGTGCTTCAAGCCAGTATTGATAAGTTCAAAACTGGTGAACCCTTATTTTTGGGATTATCACCAGAGGGGACACGGCAATATACTGAGTCGTGGAAGACAGGTTTTTATTATTTAGCGGTGGGTGCTGGTGTACCGATTTTGCCAGTAGCGATGGACTACAATACTAAAGAAATACGGTTTATGTCGCTGGTTTACCCTACAGGTGATATTGAAGCGGATTTACCAAAAATATATTCTCAGTATAAAGGGGTGTTGCCAAGACATCTTGAGCGTTTGTCGCAGCCACTACAAGATATCAATAATGCACCTGAATAAGCTAGATAGTATTAATAATAGTTCAATTAGTTAAGTTAAAATCACTGGTTATATGACAGGTATGAAAACTCAAAGCTACCTACAATTAAGTTCCAATAATTCATATTTAAAAAGCCCCTGATATGATGGTATCAGGGGCTTTTCTTGAATAATATTTGGATGTCTATCAGCTTAACGATTTAGAACTGTGGTTGGCCGTTAGAAGCGCTAACACCGCCGTCAACAGGTAGATTAACACCAGTAATCATAGAGGCATCATCACTTGCTAAGAAAGTAATGGCAGCGGCGATATCCTCTGGGGTTGCCAAGCGTCCAAGCGGACAGCGAGCTAAAAACTTATCCGTCTTAGATTCATTATCTTGAATAGCCGTAGTCATATCAGTTTTGGTGACGCTTGGATTAACCGCATTAACACGAACGCCATCTGAACCATGATCTAATGCCAATGTACGGGTTAAATTGGTCACACCCGCTTTAGCAGCATTGTAAGCAGCCATATTCCAGTCTCCACCCACACCTGAGAGCGATGAAATATTGACGATATTGCCCTTTGATGCAATTAAGTGAGGCATAGCCGCTTGAGAGACGTAAAAAGTCCCGTTTAGATTCACATCGATAGCAGAGCGCCAATCATCAGCAGATAATTCTGTGATTTTGCCTTGGGTTGCTTTGCCAGCATTGTTGACCAAGATATCAATTTTGCCAAATTTGTCGATAGCACGTTCAACCATCTCTTGTACTTGGCTTTGGACACTGATATCGCATGTAATAATGAGATAATTATCGGTATGAATCCAGGTACGATCTTGCGGCAACTCTTTTGCAGTTTCTTCTAGTGTTGCTGCCGTACGTCCTACTAAAACCACGCTAGCGCCTTCCTCGGCAAAGCGAATAGCAGTTGCACGGCCAATACCAGAGCCTGCACCCGTTACAACGACGGTCTTTTCTTTAAAACGCTTCATAATGTTTAATCCTTATTATTATATAATAGTCATTAAAAATTCGATGATTAAAATTTCAATGACTATGGTTTCGATAAATACAACTAAGTACAGTTTGTCACCCATAAACTTGCACGCAAGCAATACTGCTTTGATATCATCATAACAAGTGATCGCTTTGAAAGCGACTGTCTCTGATAGTGCTTATGTAGCATAATTTTGCATCATTCAGATATTTGTAATACGCGATAATGATGTGGTTATTATCATGAGCTGGCATGTGCGATATTCACCATACGATAATAGAAGGTTGGAACTTGTGTCCCATTCGATTACTACTATGCCCGACTGGGGCTATCTGACGACTGAGCTAGTCAGTTATTTACAAGCAGATGCTATGGCAGCGACTCTAGCAGGCATGCATACGATTGAGCATGAATACAATGCTCAGTACATCGCTCGTCACTATCAATATCAGCTACCACTTGGCAAGCTACAGCTGTTGGAGCTGACACTATATCTACCCTATGATACAGAATCAGCTGACATTGAGGCTGTGCGTATGACTGCGGTAAAGTCAGCACTTACATGGTACAAGTCATTATCGTCTCAAAATGAAGACAATGCTTCAGCTGGTTATGAAGCTATGATTTTTGATATTCAGCTTGTCGGAGGAAGTAGCAGGCTCAATCAAGATGATAACGATGACAATTCAAACAGTGCTCTACAGCGACTTAAACACAATTTTGGGGTTCGTTACTTTTTAGAAGACTTAGTTGTCGACATGAGCGAAAGCATGCAGCAGCTGCAAGTCTTTAGTTGGGATGATTGGTACTCAATAGCAGCAGCGGTACGAACTCCGTGTGAGTTATGGCGTTTCTTAGTTTATCATCTGGAGCAGCTACAGCAGTCGGCTGTAAATCATATTCCAAGTTTCGAGTCAGAAAACGCTTTGGTTGAGCGCTTTTTACAAAGCCCAGACCTGTTTGCTCCTGCCATTGTAGTTGATAATGCGCTCATCAAAAATGAAGTACAAGACGAACCTAACTCAGCACTGGTCGCCATCACGCTTGCCTACAAGAACCAAAGTTCAACTGCTCAGATGTACCATCAGCATATGATACAAGCAGCCACGATATGGTCTCAGCTGAGTATGCAGATGATAGATACGTATGGTAAAAAGCACGTAGCTAATAACGACGAACAGACAGAAACACCGCTCGCTCACTGGCAACAACAACTACTAGATGAGTCTTTGTTTTCACGTCACGAGCTTATCCGTACGCTATATAGACACCCTAAACAAAGCGCAGCGCTGCAAAAAGATGGCTATGTGGTACACCAACATTCTTATGAAAGTTTGGGACGACATTATGTACTGGTGTTTTATGGTCAGGAGTCAAAAGGACCTAATAGTAAAGCCGCTGTCCAACCAAAGCTAGCGAAGATCGCACAAGACGTTGCCACACGTTTGCCAATTATTGAGCTACATCATGTAGTCGTGCTTGGTATCGATTTTATCACTGAAAATAATGAGAATTTTTTCGATATTGACTTGTGGATTCAGCCAGTTGATGCGATGACTCAAAGGGAGCGCCAACTTACTAAGCAAATGCAGAAACTAAAACAACAAGAGATGAATAAGCAAAATACACCACCTGCTAGTAGCGTGGAAGATAGTAAACCTGCGAAGGCGCAAAAAGAAAAATTACCTCAAGTACAGATGAGCTTGACGATTCCAGCGCGCAAAGATAAGCAGTAGATAGACGTAGTTAGCTTTCTACCCGTTTATTAATAAGAAGAACCACAGATTTATTAATATATTTACTGACATAAAAAAAGACAGCCTAGGCTGTCTTTTTCGTATCTAAACTAAACAATCAAAAATACTTATTTATTGAGGTCGTCATTGAGACCGCTACCAGGAAGTACGTCATCACTGTTGTAGATGTCATTAGTATCAACACGTGGTGTATCAACTACATCGGTACGTAAATCAGTGGTAGGTGTGCTAGCAGCAGATGGCGTGTTTTCACGAACTGAATCAGCAACTTTTTCTTGAGTTGATGAACTTGGCTGTAGCGCAGATTTTGCTTTCGCTTCAGTACGTTCATGATCCATCTTATCCTGCATTTTACGTAAGAAGCGAGCTGCAGCTTCTTGACCACCAAGACCAAATGATAGAGCAAAGGCAACGGCTACCGCGCCTAGTGTTAGACCAAATGCTAGGTTAACGATTGAATCGGCAATACCCATCGCTTTTAGACCCATTGCTAATACTAGGCCCATGATCAATACACGTACGATGTTTGCTAGGAATTGTGAACCTTGCTCAGAACGTTCAACCACACCTGCAATGATATTGGCAAGCCAGAATCCGATGAATAGGATAATTGCGCCTAGGATGATGTTTGCACCGAATGCGATAAACATCGTAATAATAGCTGAGATAGGCTCGAAACCTAACAAGTCAGCGGCTGCAATAGCAGCAAATAGCATAGCGAAGAATATAATCGCATAACCAACTAGGTCAGAAATTTTCTTATCGCCCATGGTTTCTTGTAGACCAACTTTCGCAGGTAGTTGATTGATTTGAGTGTTCTCAATCAGACCTTTGATGATGTTGGCAACCATGCGTACAACATAGAAAGTTACTACTAGGATAGCCACTGCCATAAAGATGTTTGGCAATGCTTCCATAATTTTGTTAAGCATATTGGTCGCAGGGCGAGCAATTACTTCGATTTTTAATGCGTTTAGAGCAGCAATAATGGTTGGAATGATAACCACAAGAAATGCTAATGAACCTGCAATGTTAGGCAAGCTGTTTTGCTCACTTAAACCTGCTTTTGACGCCAATTCTTGTACATTAAAAGTAGAAACAAGATTGGTGACGATGCCGCGTACGACTTTGGCAATAATATAACCAACGACGAAGACCACACCAGCAATCATGATATTAGGGATGAAGCTAAAGATTTTGTCGACCATATTAGTTAGTGGAGCGAACAAACCATCAAGCTCTAATTGACCAAGTACCATGGTCAACACAACCAATAAGATGAACCAGTAAACCATATCAGCAATCGTGCTGCTCATTGGTTTTACACCAGCTTGTGCACTTAAACGCTCATCCATAGAGGTTTTCGCGAGTGCAGCATTGATCGCTGTGCGTGCAACAGTAGCCACGACCCAACCGATCACACCAAGTGCGATAGCGCCGATAAGATTAGGGATAAATGCCAATACTTGATTAACCATATTTGCGAATGGTGCTGAGATAGAGTTTAAGTTTAATTGGCTAAGTGCGCCTGAGATAGCAATGATGAAAATAAACCAGAAAACAATTTTGGAGATGATACCTTCAAGGTCGTAGGTCTTACCAGTTGAAGAGTTCATACGTTGATTGAGATTAACTTTAGAGAGTACGCCACGTACCAGTGCTGCGATACCAAGGGCTACTAGCCAACCAATAACGAATATCAAAATAGCACCAATGATGGAACCGATAGGTCCACCGAGATAGCCGTTAAAAGATGTGTACATTGGGTTCATCTTATCCTCCTTGAAGCATCTTATATAACTCGCCAAAAACAATGTTCATACAGCGATTAGTGAGCAAGACATACAGATGGTTGTCATAAATAGTATTTTTAGAATCAGTTATATAGAGATATTATCGTTTTTGAGCATAAACTATTATCAGCAGTATCTCTTATTTATATTACAGTGACTTCGCTATCGATATCTGCTTATTTTTGATAAAAATTAACGCTCGGTTACTTATCTCCTTAACTAATTCAGCTTAGCTGATGTATTGATGGATTTAAAGACAGAAAGCTTTACCTGTTACTATATTTGTGTGATAACTTGTTATTATGATAGAAGATATTAACATAGACTATACATTGGCCCGATAATTTCGTGCAAAGCGTGGTTCCCAAAACTAAGATTTGTTATTATAGAGGAATGTGACATCTCGCCACTATTCTTACAATTAGAGAGTACTTTATGAAAAAAATCACTACTTTAGGCGTTAGTGCACTTGCTAGCGCTATGTTGTTAGTAACAGGCTGTAGCACCAACAATGGCAATCAAGAAACAGCCGCTCAAAGCGTTTCCATTACTGAACAAAGCTCAGCTAATGAAAAAGTAGGTTATAGCTTAGGTTTCATGATGGCAGAAGGCAATAAAGACGCTGTCAAAGATCTAGACCTAAATACTTTTGAAAAAGGCTTCCGTGATGGCTACGAAGGCAATGAATCAGCATTGACCCAAGAGCAGATGCAACAAGTATTGATGGACTATCAAAAAGAGCAAGAAGAGCAGTTTGTTAAAGACATGGAAACCAAAGCGACAGAAAATAAAGCCGCTGGTACTGCGTTCTTAGCAGAAAACGCTAAAAAAGAAGGCGTGAAGCAAACAGAGTCTGGTTTACAGTATAAAGTTATCAAAGCAGGTACTGGTAAATCACCAAAAGCAACTGACGTGGTTGAAGTAAACTACGAAGGTAAATTGCTTGATGGTACGGTGTTTGACAGCTCTTATGAGCGCGGTGAGCCAATCGAGTTCCCACTAAACCAAGTAATCGCTGGCTGGACTGAAGGTCTACAGTTGATGAAAGAAGGTGGAAAATACGAGTTCTATATTCCATCAGACATCGCTTATGGCGAAGCTGGTAACGCTGGTATCGAGCCTAACAGTACGCTTATCTTTACTGTCGAGCTATTAAAAGTAAAATAAGTATCTGAAGCAGATATTATTAGTTTAGGTGCTTAGCCTACAAAAAAGCCTTCATATAATTATGAAGGCTTTTTTATGGGTAAATATTTATGTCAACTTGATATAGAGCTTATAAAGCCGATATTAGGTTAGTAATAAACTATAGATTCTTTTGAAAGACTTTAGAATTACGGCCATTATGGTATTTTTCTAAACGTGCTTCAGGTAAAGCGCTGGCTTCAACCTCAGCAAAGCCTTGCTCGACGAACCAGTGCGCGGTACGAGTGGTTAAAACAAACAGCTTGTACAAACCATGGCTACGCGCTTGCTGTTCTAGAAACGCTAGTAAATCTGCACCGCGGCTACCACTACGGTACTCAGGGCGCACGGCAACACAGGCAACTTCCGCTGACTCTGAATCTAGCGTATGCAATGCTGCACAGCCCAAAATCATACCATCGCGCTCAATCACACTATAGTTATCAATCTCTTGCTCTAAGCGCTCGCGTGAACGACTGACCAAGATACCTTGCTCTTCTAGAGGTGACAGCAGCTCAATAAGACCAACTACATCATCGATATTGGCACGGCGAATTTCTTCATAAGGGTCGTGGCTAATCAGCGTACCAGAACCATCACGTGTGAATAGTTCTTCTAGTAATGCGCCGTTTTTGGCATACGAGATAATATGCGTGCGATGGACGCCTTGACGACAGGCCAAGCTTGCACAATTCAAGAAATAATTGATTTCACAATTTAGATCACGGTCACGTAAGAAGCGATCAACTTCATTTGGAATCATTTCACGTAATAAACGATCGTCGTCGTTGATACCCGCTTCTTCACCTAAGAAGATAAGCTTGTCAGCGCCAAGTGCTACGGCAGCGCTTAGGGCAACATCTTCGGCCAGTAAGTTAAATACTTCGCCAGTCGCAGAGTAGCCCATCGAGCCTAGTACAACGATATGGTCATGAAGTAGGTTGTTTTTGATGGCTTCCACATCGATAGAACGCACTTCACCCGTCATTTGGTAATCAATACCTTCACGGATACCATATGGGCGAGCTGTCACGAAATTACCCGATATCGCATCGATACGTGAACCATACATCGGAGAGTTGGCCAGCCCCATTGATAGCTGAGCTTCAATCTGTAAACGAATAGCACCAACGGCTTGTAAGATAGATGGCATCGCTGCACGTGGCGTAATACGGATGTCTTGATGTAGCGGCGATTCAATGTTAGCGTCTTTTAAGTTCTTTTCAATTTGCGGTCGTGCCCCGTGTACCAGTACTAGCTTGATACCCAAGCTATGCAACAAGGCAAAATCATGAATAAGTGTGCTGAAATTCGCATGATTGACCGCTTCACCACCAAACATGATCACGAAAGTTTTGCCGCGATGGGTATTAATGTAGGGTGCAGAGTTACGGAACCAATGGACGTATTCAGGGTTAATCTGGGGCATGGAGCTAGTAGTCATAATGGGAGCAGTAGTCGTTAGAATAAGAAAAGGGGCGCAGCAAAAAAATGCCTAACGCTAAAGATTTACCATAGCAAAAAACGCGGTTATGAGCTATCTTTTATTTCAGCTGTATTCAAGCATTCTAATTGCCAATCGCTGATATACACAACCTCAACACTGGGTTAATGTACGTACAAATGCTTTTTGTTATGCTAAGCGCTATTGCTTTACAGATGCTGAGCGAAGATAATCAGGTTAGATAAGTGAGTTCATGTTTTTCATAGATTGTATGGACTATTTCACAGCGATATCTTGTGTACATCGTAATGCGTTTTATCTGTTGAACAAATTATAAAAATAACTTAAGTTGCACCATCTGTGTTTTACCGATATATCAACCAGGGATAATGAAAATCATGAAAAAAAGTAACCAGTTTGCTAGCCCGTTCAGTGCTTGGAGCGGCCACCGCTTATTTCACGTTGTTGCCGGTACGCTCATCGGTGCGATGGTAGTTACACAAGCCTCAGCAATGCTGCCAACACCAGAGCAAGCGGTTGATAGCTCAATGGCTATTCAGACAAATGCCAACAAGAGCAGCAACTCAAGTGCTCAAGCCGTTAACAGCAGAATTACAGCGTCGTTGGTCAGCGTTGATGCCAATGGTCAAGAAGTACTCGTCCCTGTAGATACCAATACTCGTTTGCAGTCAGGCAATGTATTGGAATATCAAGGGTACTTTACCAATACCAATGCAGATCGCGTCCGTAAAATGACCGTTACGATGAGCATTCCAGAGCAGGTAGAACTATTAAAAACGGTTGCTCCTGAATTTCCATATGGCAGTGTAGATGGCAATAACTTTGCTCGTATGCCATTACGTACCAAAGTAGATAATCAACTACAAGATGTCGCGTTTAAATACTATAAAGCGGTACGTTGGGACCTAGAGGGCGTAGGTCTAAATGATACGGTTGCTGTAAAATATCGCGCGCGCGTTAAATAGTCCTGAATTTTTGGATTAAAATTTAGCTAGCATTGATATAGCTAGCACTGAAAACTATCCATTTAGTATTGAAAGCTATCAATAAAAAAGCACCACAGTTTATAGCTGCGGTGCTTTTTTATGATGTGTGTCAGGACGTTTGGTATTTTTGCTGATAAGTAATTAATAATACTCCATTACAGCGTGGCATATTTGCTACTAGATTTCTCTTGAATAAGTTGTTTGATAGTATTGATTTGCGGCGTTGTAGCTTGAGCGCCTGCTTGTATTAGACTGCGTCGCTGCTTCGTATCTATCGAACTGTTACGACCGACATTGGGAGTAATAACAATATCCGCTCGATCCCGCTCGCTCTGATTTGACGCGGAGCGATTAGTCGTCAGGTTGGTAGCTAGAATATTGGTTTCGAGAAAGCCCCAAAAGTCACTCAATGAGTTCATAGTCGGTATTTGATTATTAGTATTATCACTGCTTTGAGCTCCCCTTACATCTACAGCAATGACAATATCAGCACCTAAGTCATAGGCGCTATCTACTGGTACTAAACTGACCACACCACCATCGATATATTTTTTACCGACCTTTTCAGGAATGCGCGGGGCAATAAAAATATTGGGTACGCTACAGGACGCTTGTACGGTAAGCCCTGCATCGCCAGTGGTAAAGACTGTTTTCTTTAGTGTGTGTTTCTCTGCTGCGATTGCCGCAAAAGCAATAGGGAAATCCTCTATAGCACGCGCATTCACTTTGCTATTAATAAAGTTTTTTAACTTAATACCTTCGATAAAACCTTGATTGGACAAGGTAAAGTCTGTGAGCTGGCTATCAGTAGTGGTCAGTGCCAATTGCTCAAGCTGTGCCGGCGTGTAACCACTGGCATATAAGCTGCCAATAAAGCTACCCACACTCGTACCGACCACCAATGTCGGTTTGATACCATTTTCCTCTAGAGCTTTGATGACCCCCACATGGGCAAACCCTTTCGCACCGCCACCACCCAAAACCAGTGCGACAGTAGGAGCCTTAATAACAGGCTCTGGAGTTTTGGGAGTAGTAGATGTCAACGTGCTACACGCACTAATATACAAACCGAGAATTGGTATTAAGCCCAACCTCAGTAGTTTTAGATTATGACGAATCAGATTGTGACGAAACTGACGAGGCAAAATAGAAATAAGCATAGAAAAACACCTTACGAAATTGCCAGAATTCAAAAAATAAGACATCAGTTATTGATATGATGAGGAGAAGCGGTTTATCTATAGTAGATGGACTGTATAGGTGCTATTTTACTAAATAGCCTAGCATAAGCAATTGTATTGTCAGCTATAATGAAATGAGTCGACTTTTTATACGTACTATCGTTATAGCTATTCTATGCTACAAGTCATTATGTGCAGCCTACTAAAAATGCTCGATTTAGCATACAAAAATTAAAAATAATATTGTTAGGATCTTTAATGCCAATATCGGAGAGTCATGCCTCATCTAACTCATTAGATCACTTTAGATCTGATATGCCGCTGTCAGCACTAGATATGCCAGTGTCTGCGCTAGCAGGTGTAGGGGTAAAAGTCGCAGAGCAGTTGGCGCAATTGAATATCAAGCGGATATTCGATTTGCTATTACATTTGCCCCGTGATTATGAAGATCGTAGTCGACTGGTATCAATCGGTGATGTAGAGCATGGACAATCAGCGCTAATTACTGGTCATATCGTTCATGTCGATACCAAGCGCAGTGGGATGACTGTGACGGTGGACGATGATACGGGTACGATATCGTTACGGTTTTTTAAGGTCTATCGTGGTCTGGTACAGACCATGAATTTGGGAACGCGCTTACAGCTATTTGGTGAGGTCAAAGTCAGCCGCTACGGTAAGCAGATACATCACCCTGAATATCAAGTTATCACTGATAATACAGTCATGACTGATACGGGATTGCAGCCTATTTATCCTACTGTCAAAGGTTTACATCAAAACAAGCTGCGCACTTTAATTAAACTGGCATTGCAAACGGTTCGGAGCCAAGGTCTGCCGATGACATTGTTTACGGCTGAAGATTTTGCAGTTGTATCGGATTTGCCATTAGTGCCTTTTGAGCCATCTAAATCAACAGTATCAGAGGCCGAATATACCGAAGATATTTTCTCAACGTTAGCACGCAGCGTGCCTGATAATGCGATTGGCAATAGCGTATATAAACCCAATCCTTCTACCTATCAGGCAGATAATGACATACATAACGTCGCTGCCAGTATTGCTCAGCATAATGTCTATAATTTAACGATATTTGAAGCATTGGTACTGCTGCATACGCCGCCTACTTATACTAGCGCGTCTCAGCAATACAAACTATTCACTCAACTCAGTGCTCGTACGCATGCTGCTTGCCAGCGCTTAATTATCGAAGAGTTGACTGCGCATCAACTCAGTTTGCTATATCGTCGCCAGCAGCTACATCAGCATAAAGCACCCAAATGCACTACCAATAGTCCTCTTGCTGATAAGCTGTTTTCTGCATTGCCTTTTGACTTAACGGGTGCGCAAAAAAGAGTGATGAAAGACATTACTGCGGATATGGCGACCTCAATTCCGATGCTACGACTGGTACAGGGAGATGTGGGTGCTGGCAAGACGTTGGTGGCAGCAGGGGCGGCAGGCTATGCGCTCGATAGTGGCTGGCAGGTCGCGGTAATGGCACCGACTGAGATTTTGGCAGAGCAGCATCTACTGAATTTTAAGCAATGGTTTGAGCCATTAGGTATTGGTGTCGGTTGGCTCGCAGGTAAGCAAACGGCCAAACAACGCCGCGAAGCATTGGAAGCGGTTGCAGAAAATACCGTGCAAGTGGTGGTCGGTACTCATGCACTGTTTCAGGAGCAAGTTCAGTTCGCTAAATTAGGCTTGGTTATCATTGATGAGCAGCATCGATTCGGTGTTGAGCAGCGTATGGCATTGACCAATAAAGGCGTGGCGAATAGTACCCCACACCAGCTAATCATGACCGCAACACCGATTCCAAGAACCTTAGCGATGAGCGTCTATGGCGATATGGATACTTCAATCATTGATGAATTGCCACCGGGGCGTACCCCAATTACGACGGTAACTATCGATCGTAATCGACGCGATGAAGTCATAGAACGTATCGCGATCAATTGCGAAGCGGGCAGGCAAGCGTATTGGGTATGCTCACTGGTAGAATCGTCTAGCGTATTGGACGCGCAGGCAGCCGAAGCCACTTATGAAGACTTAAACGAACGTCTAGATATTCGTATTGGACTGGTACATGGCAAGATGAAGTCTGCTGATAAGCAAGCCATCATGCAGGAGTTCAAAGCAGGTAATCTAGACTTGCTGATTGCGACGACTGTCATCGAGGTAGGCGTCGATGTGCCTAATGCGTCGCTCATGGTTATCGAAAATGCAGAGCGTTTGGGGCTATCACAATTGCATCAGCTGCGTGGGCGAGTCGGACGTGGCTCGACTAAAAGCTTCTGTGTACTATTGTATCAAAAGCCGCTATCGGAGACAGGTACTGAGCGACTAAACGTCCTACGCGATAGTACCGATGGCTTCATCATTGCCCAAAAGGATTTAGAGCTGCGTGGACCGGGTGAGCTACTGGGCAAGCGCCAAACAGGTAACGTTGGATACTATTTGGCTGACCTAATCCGTGATGAGCAATTATTTGCCATTGCTCAGCGGTTAGCGAAGCATTTGATTGCAGATCCAGCGCGTAAACCAGATGTTAGTCAATTGATTCATCGCTGGATGCCAGAAGCCAGTCGTTATACCAATGCTTAGCGTTTAGTGTCCGTTGTCTAGTAATCAGTGTTTAGTGCTTAGTATCGGTATTGGCAATTAGGTTCAGTGCATCATTGAACCTAGCTCTGGATATAAGCAAATAGTATGGCCACAACTTTAAAATTATTTATAGATGATACTCCATCCATAGTCAGTCGCTGAATACATCAGATATTCAGCGACTGACTATACGCGATCTTATTTCTTTGAATTGGTCGATATGCTTGAACACTACACAGATATTAGGTCTAAGTTTCAATTAAATTTATGAACGCTAGACCCTATATATAAAAATAAGATGATGACTAAATATATGCTATTCTCGATAATTTGATGAACTATTATAATAATAAACAGGGCTTTAGAGAACATCGTAATACTCTCTGTAAGTAACGCTCATAGCCTTATATCAGGCTTTCCAAACATTGCTTCGATTGCGTGCCACTTTTTATTATTGCTGTGACTGATTGATATTTTTAGTCATTCTATATCGAGTATTTCAATATTGACTGTACCTACAGAGAGTTATCATGAGCGATTTTGAAGAAACCCATTCTAAGCCGTCAGCTGAATCTGAGTTGCCGCCGTATCGTCAACCTGACACTGTATCTCAAAGACCATCTTCAAAACCACCAATATGGTTATGGCCCGTATTGGCAGCCGTACTAGTGATAGGGGTGCTGCTTGGTAAGTATTGGGGCAACGATGGTAGTGCCGCTGCAGATGAGTCAGCAACTGCTAATTCTGTCGCAAACGATCAAGCAACAGGCAGTGACGCCAGTATTGAGCAATCAGTACTCTCAGTAGAAACAGTCAGTCCAAGCCAAAATGATATCGGCAGCACGCTCAGTGCCGATGGAACCATCAATGCTAAAGATACTGCGAATGTCAGTGCAAAAGTCAATGGTGTGGCTATCGAGCGTATTTTGGTCGAAGAAGGCGACCGCGTTAGAGTAGGTCAAGTCTTAGCCGTGTTCGATACCGATGCTATGGAGCAGCAAGTGCTACAAGCGCAAGCAGATGTTGCAGAAGCGGAAGCTACCCTTGCCAATGCCAGCGCTGATGCTGCACGTGTGCTGCCATTGATCGATATCGATGCCATTAGCAAACAAGAAGCCGATCGCTACCGTACTTCGGAAGTCCGCGCCAGAGCTTCTTTGCAAGCGTCTAAAGCTCGTTTGAGCAATCAGCGTTTAACATTAGAGAACGCAAAAGTCGTCGCTCCTGTCAGCGGTATTATCAGTGAAAAAATGGTAGAAGTCGGTCAAGTGGCAGGCGGAGATCCGCTATTTACGATTATAAAGGGCGGCATTTTGGAATGGCGAGCAGATATAGATCCTAAGCTTATCGGTGATATAAACGTCGGTACGCCTGTACAAGTCAGTCTACCGGGTGGTGATACAGTGATGGGGCAAGTAAACCGCATCGCACCCACCGCAGATAACAACCGCCAAATTACGATTTATGCCAGCCTAGCTGCCAACTCAAAGATACGTGCAGGCATGTATCAAACAGGCGAATTCCTATTAGGAAGTACCAGTACGCAAACGATTCCTAATAGCGCCGTGGTCAGCAGTGATGGTTATGATTATGTGATGCTCGTTACCGAGTCAACTACTCGAGATGATCGATCGATGGGACGTATCAAGCAGCAGCGAGTCACGTTAGGTGAGCGATTGGGCGAGAGCGTAGCAGTGCTAGAGCCTTTACCAAGTGACAGTCATATCGTAAAGCAGGGCGGTAGCTTCTTAAATGACGGTGACCTAGTGCGCGTTGTTGATGGTGTAACTCAAACCAGTAAGCCAGTGCAGGCACAGCCATGAGCTTAAACGTCTCCGCTTATTCGATAAAGAACCCGCTCGTCGCTATCTTGCTGTTTGTGCTGCTGACGTTGGGCGGTATTTACGGTTTCATGAAAATGAAAGTCCAGCAGTTTCCGGACATAGATTTGCCAGCGGTGGTAGTCACGGTCACGCTACCGGGTGCTGCGCCTTCACAGCTCGAAAACGATATTGCAAAGAAGATCGAAAATAAACTGACCAGTATCGAGGGCGTGAGTCATATTCGCACCACGCTACAAACGGGTGCGGCGACCATTGCCACCGAATTTACCTTAGAAAAAGACATTCAAGAAGCAGTAGACGATGTACGGTCAGCAGTTGGCGAAGTACGCGGTGATCTACCAGCTGCCGCCAACGATCCTATTATTACCAAAGTATCTACTGCTGGGTTTCCAGTAGTTACGTACTCTGTCGCTGCTGAGAATATGAGCGTGGAGGATTTATCGTGGTTTGTCGATGATACCGTTACTAAGCGACTATCTGACATACCAGGCGTTAGTACCGTGAGCCGTGTTGGCGGGTTGCAGCGTGAGATTACGGTTGCTGCTGACCCGATTGCGTTAAGTGGTCTAAAGTTTTCTATTTCACAATTATCGCAGCAAATCGCTGGTATCCAGCAAGACAGTTCTGGTGGGGAGGCGGAAGTTGGCAATACGACTCAGACCATCCGTGTTCTCGGTGCCGTTGAGCGAGCAAATGAGCTAAACGATTTGCAAGTGGCTGTCCCTACAGGTGGGACACAGGCTTTAGGTCGGATGGCAAAAATCACTGATGGCGCAGCAGATCCAAGCTCAATTGCTAAGCTGGACGGTCAAACAGTGGTGGCATTTAACATTACTCGATCGCGCGGTGCCAGTGAGGTCGACGTGATGGATCTGGTCGATGAGGAGCTTGCCAAGCTGACTGCTGATGTCGGTAATATCAGTATTGAAAAAGTCTATGACCGAGCCACACCCATTGCAGAGGATTATGAAGCCTCATTAAGAATGCTCATCGAGGGTGGTTTGTTGGCTGTAGTGGTAGTCTTTCTGTTTTTGCGCAATATTCGAGCGACTATCGTTGCCGCGGTTGCTTTGCCGTTATCAGTGATTCCAACCTTTTTGGGTATGTATTTATTTGGCTTTAGTCTGAATATCATTTCATTACTGGCATTGTCATTGGTCATTGGGGTGCTGGTCGATGATGCAATCGTTGAAGTCGAAAACATCATACGCCATCTACGCATGGGTAAGACACCCTATGAAGCAGCGATGGAAGCCGCTGATGAAATCGGTCTGGCCGTTGTCGCGACTACTTTTACTTTGATTGCGGTGTTTTTACCAACAGCCTTTATGGGCGGTATCGTTGGACAGTTTTTCCGTCAGTTTGGTTGGACGGCTGCCTTATCAATTTTTGCCTCGCTGATGGTAGCGCGCCTGATTACACCGATGATGGCAGCTTATATCTTACGACCTGAGAAAAAGCACGTCGAAAAACAAAGCGCGATGATGAAGTACTATCTTAAGATTGTGTCTTGGACCCTACATCATCGCTGGATAACCATGGGTGCAACGCTTGTTTTATTTGTGGCATCGCTAGCTCTGGTTAAGCTGTTACCCACTTCATTTATCCCTGATAATGATATCGATCAAACTCGAGTGGCTATTGAGCTGACACCTGACGTGTCGTTGGCAGATACTGAGCGCGTGGCAGCGCTAGCGAGTGCTCGCATTTTGGCCATGCCTGAGGTGACCAATATCTTTACCTCAGTGGGAGAGGCGCAGGCGTCGATGGGTGCGTCAGATGGTGGCGGCGGTAAGGCTGAAAACATTGCCGGTTTGGATATTGTGCTTGCTCCGCGTGCAGAACGAGGCACTAAGCAAGAGATAGAACGCAAAATTAGTAAGCTGATGCAAGAGGTGCCAGGAGCACGGTTTACCGTTGGCTTATCGAGTGGTGGTGAGAGCGGCTATAACTTTTCATTAACCAGTACTAATCCGCAATTGCTTGAACAAACTGCACAAAAAATCATGTCTGAGATTCGAGGGCTACCAAGTGCAGGTGCTGTGACCAGTGATCGCAGTCTACCACGCCAAGAACTAACGGTAACCCCAGATAGATTGGCAATGGCGGATAAGGGGGTGACCACGCAAGATATCGCTACGACTCTGCGTGTGGCGACCGTAGGTGACTACGAACAGCAATTGTCCAAGCTCAATCTTGATACGCGTCAAGTACCAATCGTCGTACGTCTACCAGATGTAGCTAAGCAAAATGTTAGCCAGCTAGAAGGTTTGTACGTGCCGAGTACTATGCCTGCCGGTCAAGGCGTGCGCGTCGGTGAGGTTGCTACGCTAGACTTTGGCACTGGCCCTGCGCAGATTAGTAGACTGGATCGAGAGCGTGCCATTAGTATCACGGTACAACCTGCGAGTGGCGAGCTTGGCGATTTGGTACAGGCTGTCAAAGCAGTGCCGACCATGCAGCAACTGCCACCTTCGATTACCATCATCGATCAGGGCCAAGCTGAAAACATGGCAGACCTCTTTAGTGGCTTTATCATTGCGATGTCCGTCGGTGTGGTTTGTATTTTAGGCGTACTTATTCTACTTTTTGGTCGTTTATTGCAGCCTTTTACCATTCTAATGGCTTTACCTCTGTCGATCGGTGGGGCATTTGTCGGCTTGGTTATTACCAATAGCAGCTTATCGATGCCTTCGATGATTGGCTTTATTATGCTCATGGGTATTGCGACCAAAAACTCAATCCTGCTGGTCGATTATGCATTGATTGCCCAGCGCCGAGGGCTGGCGCGTTTTGAGGCTATCGTAGATGCATGCCGCAAGCGTGCACGGCCTATTATCATGACGACCATTGCGATGGGTGCAGGTATGCTGCCATTGGTATTTGGTTGGGGCGATGCAGATCCTACTTTTAGGCGACCGATGGCAGCAGCAGTACTGGGTGGTCTGGTAACCTCTACGCTATTGAGCTTGGTTGTTATTCCTGTCGTCTATACTTTGATGGATGACCTATCAGGATGGTTTGCAAAATGGTTAGCTCCACATGGTAAGCCTAGTGACTTCTAATAGCCACTTCTCATAGAGAGCCAAATAGCTAACCAAATAGCTAACCAAGTAGTGAGCCAAGTAGTGAGCCAAGACACGACACAATAGTAGCAATGTGGAAAATGCTAAATGATTAACACGCTCTCAATTAGGTCATATACTCGTCAAACTAGAGGACATTTTCATGACTTTCATCAGATTGTTTTGCCTTTGCGAGGTGCAATAAATATCGAAGTTGGGAGCTATACTGGAAAAGTTATCCCAAGCGAATGTGTTGTGGTTAAGACAAATGAAAAGCACTACTTTAGCGCTGAGGAGAATGCAAAGTTTATCGTTGTGGATACAGACTTATTACCAGAAAATGTGCTTCATTCATCACAAATTGTTTTTTCTATAAGTTCGCCATTGTTGGCATTTCTGGAGTTTTCAGAGAGTCAGTTAAGGTATCAAATCAATCCTGAAGTTGAGAGGTTGATGTTTGATACCTTCTATAAACTCCTAGAACAACAAAATCTATTTGTGCAATATGACGCTCGAATTAGAGAAGTCGTCGCATATATCCACCATAATTTTGCTAAAAACCTTTCTGTCGAAGTGTTGGCGGATATCTCTTGTCTCGGTGCCACACAGTTTAAAAAGAACTTTAAATCGCAAACAAACCAAACTGTCACTGAGTACATCACAAGGATCAGAATGCAAAAGGCGCAAGCTTTGTTACTACATACTGATTCACCTATCGCTATCATAGCCGAATTGGTTGGTTATACGGATGTTAGTGCTTTTAGCCGTCGATTTTCTAAATATTTCGGTATTGCTCCTTCCAAATTAAAACACGTCTAACCAGACATACAAACCGTCTAATCTGCACAAATATTAGTCTATAACTCTCTATAATAATGTTATTCATTATAATGTTAGAGGTAGCTGCTATGCTGCAGAATAAATCTAGTCTAAGTGCTATTTTATGTGTGATAGCTGCCAGCGTTCTCTGGGGAACGACAGGTACAGCGTCTGCTTTTATACCTGACGTTAGTCCGTTAGCCGTTGGTGCGTTTTCTATGGGAGTAGGCGGTGTATTGCTAGTATTGAATGCTAAGAATAATTTATTAAGCGATAGACAGAAACTACTTTCTAAACCCAGTCTCTTATTCATCGGTAGCCTATGCGTTGCTATCTATCCTTTAGCTTTTTATTCCTCTATGAGATTGGCAGGTGTCGCTATTGGTACAGTGATTTCAATTGCTAGCGCACCATTTTTCACTGTTATCATGGAGCGTCTGATTAGCAATAAAAGAATCACTAGTCGATGGGTAGTAAGTTTTATATTTGGTGTGGTTGGCGTTATTTTGCTGACTTTAGGGAAAACCCAATATTTAGATATAAACGCACAAGCAAATAGTCGAATACTAGGCGTGTTGTTAGGGTTAGTTGCAGGATTGACCTATGCCACATACTCATGGACAGCTCGTCAGATGATAGAGAACGGGGTAAACTCGAAATCAGCAATGGCCAGTATGTTCGGTCTGTCGGCGATCTTATTGTTGCCATCATTATTATTAACAGGAGAAAACCTGTTTTTAGATGCAAAACATATAAGCGTTGCCCTGTATCTTGCAATTGCGCCGATGTTCTTTGGTTATTTGCTCTTTGGCCAAGCGTTGAGAGTGATTGAGGCGAGCAAGGCCACGCTTATCACGTTATTAGAACCTATCGTAGCCACTATATTGGCTATCATTATAATCGGCGAAATATTCTCTCCTATTGGCTGGCTAGGCATGTCACTCATGATAATCTGTCTCTCACTGCAAGTAATGAAGACGCCAAAACTGACAAGGTATCGAAGAAGACATGTACTATATAAATAACCAAGCAGTACTTCTGATCACAAGCAGTATTTTTGATGAGTTACTGCCTGCTAAGTATCACTCTTTGTATGTCGTTAGTCTAAAACTGGTAAGTTGAATGGATTAGTTGGGTCAGTCTTTGCTATAGTCTGTCCAACCAAATTTATTGAAGAAATTGTTTATATCTTATAGTGCTATTTTAATTTTACTAATAGATAAGCAGCTATTAGAACGATAAACCAATCGCTATGAACTAATCTTTCAAAAAAACTAGAAAATAAGGAATAACTATGATTAACGCATATGCAGCACAAGAGAAAGGTGGCAAATTTGAGCCTTATGAGTATGACCCAGGTGCTCTAGGCGATCACGAAGTAGAAATCGAAGTACATAGCTGCGGTATCTGCCACAGTGATTTATCGATGTGGCAAAATGAATGGGGTATGACTCAATATCCGTTTGTCGGTGGGCATGAGGTTGCAGGTAAAGTCCTCAATAAAGGCAAGCACGTCAAGCATCTAGAATTGGGCGATAAAGTCGGACTTGGCTGGCATAAAGGATATTGTAACGTCTGCGATCTATGCATCGATGGAGACCACAACCTATGCCCTGAGCAAGAAGGTACGATCATTGGTAACCACGGCGGCTTTGCAGATAAGGTGCGTGCAAAAGATACTAGCGTTATTAAGATACCTGAAGGGCTTGATTTTAACGCGGTAGGACCACTGTTATGTGGCGGTGTCACAGTGTTTAACCCACTTATGCAGTACGACATCAAACCAACTTCTAGAGTGGCTGTAATTGGTATTGGTGGTTTGGGTCATTTGGCATTGCAGTTTGCCAATGCGTGGGGCTGTGAAGTGACGGCATTTACCAGTGAATCAAAAATGGAAGAAGCAAAAGAGATGGGCGCTCACCATTCACTAAACTCAAGAGATGATAGCGAGATTGAAAAAGCCGCAGGTTCTTTCGATCTAATCATCTCAACAGTGAACGTTGATATGAACTGGGATGTCGTGATCAAGACGCTAAGACCAAAAGGTAAGCTACATTTTGTGGGACTGTTAGAAGCGCCATTAGAGATATCGGCTGCACCAATGATTATGGCTCAGAACAGTCTATCAGGCTCGCCAGTTGGCTCACCAGCGACGCTACGTAAAATGTTAGATTTTGCTGCGCGCCATAATATTCAGCCAGTCACTGAAACGTATAAAATGTCTGAGATTAATGAAGCATTTGAGCGACTAGAGAGTGGTAATGCTCGCTATAGAGTGGTGCTAGAAAGAGACTAAACGTCGTTACAGGCAACTAAATGTAGCCACCAAATAAGCACAATAATAGTGATACTCTAATTAATAGATAGAGTGTCACTATTTTTTTGTATCGTAATTCTACTTTTCACCAGTTTTTAAAATATGCGGATTATTTGGAGCTGGGTCTAAGTATTCTTATTTAATTTCTGCTCAGGCAGTTATTACTGCTTTTTTCTAAACTGCTAGTAGGTCGTTTTAAAATCGTAAAAAACCCCTGCTACTGAGTTTACAATAGCAGGGGTAAATACTGGTCTTTTTCAGATTAGCGTAGAGTAGTTTTTCTTATTCTACCGTGACTGATTTTGCCAAATTGCGTGGCTGGTCGACGTCTGTGCCACGCATTACTGCTACATGGTATGACAACAGCTGCACAGGCACGCTGTAGACGATAGGGGCAAGCGTCTCGCAAACATCGGGTACATATACTAAGTGTAGTCTATCTTCCGCGACCATTTGACTGGCTTCGCTAGCGAATACAAATAGCTCGCCATGACGCGCATGCACTTCTTGCATGTTGGCTTTTAATTTATCAAACATACTGTCTTTAGGTGCCAATACGACGATTGGCATGTCTTTATCGACCAATGCTAATGGACCGTGTTTTAGTTCACCTGCCGCATAACCTTCGGCATGAATGTAAGAAATTTCTTTTAGCTTTAGCGCGCCTTCTAGCGCAATCGGGAACTGTAGCCCGCGACCTAAGAATAGACAGCTTTTCTTATCTTCAAAGCTTTCACTCATGGTCTTGATAGGAGCATCAAGGTTTAAGCTGGCGTAGAGTTGTCCTGGTAATTGATGTAATTCACTTAATAACGTATTTAGGTGTTCGTCAGTCATGCGTTTCTGCGTGACACCAACTTTTAATATCAATAATATCAAAGCCACAAGCTGAGTGGTAAATGCTTTGGTAGAGGCGACGCCAATCTCAGGCCCCGCCAATGTTGGTAAGAAAATATCTGTTTCACGTACTAGCGATGATGTCGGTACATTACATAGTGCCAAGCTGACTAAGCCTGCTGGTGTTTGCTTCTGGATATCACGTAACGCTGATAACGTGTCAGCCGTTTCACCAGATTGAGAAATACAGATGACCAAAGTATTATCGATGACGACAGGATTGCGATAGCGGAATTCGCTGGCAACCTCGACCGAGCAAGGTATACGGATAAGGCTCTCAAACCAGTATTTTGCGACCATACCGGCATGGTAACTGGTACCACAAGCAATCACTTGTACATGACGAATACCTGACAACAGTGTCTCATGACGCTGTAAAAAATCGTCGCGTAATTTGGTGGTTTCACCATTATCCAAAGCCATCTCGATCGTACGAGCGACAGCATCTGGCTGCTCATAAATTTCTTTGAGCATATAATGTTTGAACTCGCCTTTATCGGCATTGTGCTGGGTGGCATCAATTTCATGTATCTGACGTTGGACTTCAACACCATCTGCATAAACTTGAATGTTATTACGAGTTAATTTGGCGATATCACCTTCTTCTAGGTACATAAAGCGGTTAGTCACCGGCAGCAACGCCAACTGATCTGATGCGATAAAGTTCTCACCGATACCGACGCCAATAACCAAAGGTGAGCCTAGACGTACAGTAATGAGCTCATCAGGGCAATCTACGTGGACGATACCCAATGCAAAAGCACCGTGCAATAACGGGATAATGGTGCGGACCGCTTCTAATAAGTCAGGTGTCTTTTTGTAGATATCATGGATTAGATGCGCCACAACTTCAGTATCTGTCTGTGAAGTAAATACGTAGCCTTTGGCTATTAACTCTTCTTTCAGCTCAGCGTAGTTTTCGACGATACCATTGTGCACGACCGCAATTTTGCCTGATACGTGTGGGTGCGCATTACGCTGTGCTGGCTCACCATGAGTTGCCCAGCGCGTATGAGCAATACCGATATGGCCATCAAAAAACTCTGGGTTGATAGCAACGGCATTAACCAGTGCCTGTACTTTACCTACTTGACGCTCACGGTGTAGTTCACCATCACGAATAACCGTCAGGCCAGCTGAGTCATAGCCGCGATATTCTAAACGCTTTAGGCCTTCAAGTAAGATATTAGCGATATTTCGCTCAGCAACGGCGCCTACAATTCCACACATGGCTATTCCTTAGATTCAAATTTTAGTAGTTCAATATATAATGGTGCAAGATCAAATAATTTGGTCGGACATTAATGATGAGTCATCAACAGATAAATATAATGAAGCAGCACCACAAAGGTTGCCGTACTGCTTAGGTTTATCCAAAAAT
The DNA here is from genome assembly GCF_030407795.1 of Psychrobacter sp. APC 3279. Classification (NCBI taxonomy): domain Bacteria; kingdom Pseudomonadati; phylum Pseudomonadota; class Gammaproteobacteria; order Moraxellales; family Moraxellaceae; genus Psychrobacter; species Psychrobacter sp. APC 3279. The sequence goes on from NZ_JASDCR010000024.1 coordinate 26,927, forward strand.
GACTGAGGTTGGCTAAACCACCAATGAGCAATTATTTTTTAGTGGGTCGTTGAAAGTCATTTTTTTGTATCTGACGCGCACGGCCAAACGCTAAGGCACTACGATCAACGTCTTTGGTAATCACAGATCCAGCGGCAACGGTAGCTGTATCGCCAATCGTCACTGGCGCGACTAAGCTAGCATTGGAGCCGATAAACGCATTGTCTTCAATGATGGTTTGCGATTTATTGGCACCGTCATAATTACAGGTAATAACACCAGCACCAATATTAACGCCTGTACCGACAGTTGCATCACCGACATAGCTTAAGTGATTTACTTTACTGCCTTGACCAATAGTCGATTTTTTAATTTCGACAAAGTTACCAACTTTGCTGTTATCAGATAGTACGGTATCAGGACGCAAGTGCGCAAAAGGCCCAATATCAACACCAGCACCAATATCAGCGCGATCGATCACGCAATACGGTTTAATATAGCAGGCATTACCAATCTTGGCATTTTTAATAACACAGCCTGCTTCGATATAGACGTTGTCACCTAAGGTACAGTCACCTTCAAATACCACATTAACGTCAATAAACACATCTTGACCAGCGGTCAACGTACCACGAATATCGACACGAGTAGGGTCGGCGAACTGTACGCCAGCTTCTTGTAAGTCAGCAACTAGTTTGCGCTGCCAAGAGCGCTCTAGACTAGCAAGCTGTTGGCGGTTATTAACTCCTTCAATCTCAAACGTATGCTCAGGTTCAATTGCCGCGATAGTAATACCATCGGCGACTGCCATTTTAACGATATCCGTCAGATAATATTCTTGCTGTGCATTGTCGTTAGAGAGCTCAGGCAAATATTTGTGCAATAGAGCATTGTCAACACAGTAAATACCGCTGTTAATTTCTTTAATACTTTGCTCTTCAGCATCAGCATCTTTTTGTTCAACGATGGCTTCAATATTACCTGCTTGGTCGCGTTTAATACGACCCAAGCCAAATGGATTATCGACTGTCAGCGTCAGCATAGACATGCCATCAGTATTGGCAGTTTTTAATGCTGCTAGTGTCTCACAGCTGACCAATGGTACATCACCGTAAAGAATGAGACTTTGTCCTGACTTAGGTAAATCAGATAATGTCACTTTGACCGCATGGCCAGTTCCCAATTGCTCAGTTTGAGCAACCCAAGTAATCGATGCTTGTGTATATTGATTGGTAATCTCCGATTTTACTTGATCACCACCAAAGCCATGAACAATGATGGTTTCATCAACAGTGAGCTGATGACAAGTATCTAGCACATGACCTAATAAAGACTTCCCAGCCAAGGTCTGCAATACCTTTGGCTTTGCTGATTGCATACGTGTGCCTTTACCGGCAGCTAAAATAATTACAGAAAGAGGAGATGTCATAATAGGCTCGCAAATGTAACAAAATATAAGATTGGATTATAGCGCAAATGTTCATTTATAAAAACGCTGTGATGTGCAGGCTTTGTAATTTGAATACCAATAACTTAAGTAAGTAAAATCAAATATATAAGATAGCTAAAACTGTAGTAAATATTTCTGTGCGCTAATATCAAAAAGACATGAACATCATCACAATGACGTAAATAACCAACCAAATGACCGCTGCCATGATGCCTGCAATAATATCATCTAACATTACCCCAAGACCGCCAGCAACTTTTTTGTCTGCCCAGCCAATCGGTGGCGGCTTTAAGATATCAAATACGCGAAATAGGATAAAGGCGGTCGGTAGCCAGCCCCAAAACATAGGCATCATCATTAACGACAATGTGTTTTCAGGCTTAGGAAATAAATAAGACAAAATGTAAGATAACGGTAATAAGGTAATCCACATGCCTGCCCATTCATCCCACACAATATGTGGATCATCGTGCACCTGCATTAATTCAGAAGTACGCCCACAGATCCAGATACCAACCAAACAAGATAAAATAGTCAGCAGTAAAAAAGGAATAAAACCTAGACTCATGAGGGGCACGCCCACAATCAGCCCACCAACAGTACCCCAAGTGCCAGGTGCACGGCGCGGCAGACCACTACCTAAACCGATACCAAGCCAATAGACCACACGGTCAAGCATATTAGCACCAACCGGTAATGGTGGGCAGTCATTCGCTTTACGGATGTCAGGCTTAGATAAGTCGTGATCAGTCATGGATTAGCCTGTAAAGTGTTGGTAACCAGTAAGATTGGGCCACGTTAAAAACGGTGCGGGCTGAGTTGGCGTCACTGGCTGATTTTGATAAAACAGTTCAAGACGTGAGTTATCAGGAGACTTGGTATCTGTCGCTATCGGATCTGCTAGTGCAATTACCTCGCCGATACAAGTGACAGGTGTGTTGCCTATAGGCGGTTTGATATTCACAGGCAAAGTAAATGCCAATTCATAATCATCGCCGCCCGCTAGCTGACCTAATAAGCGATCAGACAAATCGACAGTAGATAATGACTCGCTACTCGGTAGCTTATCTAAATGGATGCGCATACCTACAGAGCTTTGCTGACAGATATGACCAAGATCTTGATAAAGACCGTCGGAGATGTCTATCATCGCTGTTGCACCCATCTTTGCCAATGCTGCACCTAGTGCAATACGCGGCGTTGGCATATGTAGACGATGCGCCAACTCAATACCTTGTGCGCTGTCAGGATGCTGTAAAGCGAAAGCGGCATCACCAAGTGTGCCTGATACATAAACCTTATCACCCACTTGTGCACCTGAGCGATAAATGGCTGGTGTATCTGCGGATAGCAATCCCTGAGCACTGATACTAAGTACTAAACGCTCACTGCGCGTGGTGTCACCACCTATCAGCGTCACGCCAAACAGCTGGCACGCATGAAACAGCCCTTTGGCAAACTCAGTGAGCCATGCGTGATTTGCTAGACGTTCAGGTAATGCCAGCGCTAGCATAATGCTATGCGGCGTCGCACCCATAGCAGCGATATCTGAGACATTAACCGCCACGGCTTTATAGCCAATCGCAAATGCTAATTCGTCAACTCTTTGCCAATCAGCATGAAAGTGACGACCTTGAACCAGTGTATCAATACAGCTAACCAAGCGTGATCCTGCTGGCAATGCCATCACAGCCGCGTCGTCACCAATACCTTTTTCGATACCAGTTAATGGTGCATCCGTGGCCTGCATCTGTGAGAATATACGCTCAATCAGCTCAAACTCGTTCATGGTTAGTCTTAGTCTTTGGTATCGTTAGCGTTTTTCTTGCTCGCCTTAAAGTCACTGATATTTGCACTGGCTTTACTGGCACTACTGCGTTTAACGTTGGCTTTGTTAGCACTGATACGCGGCTTGTTTGATGCAGTCGGTTCATCGACGATCGCGCTTTCCGTTTCAGCAGCAGTTTCGATGCTATCGACTGGATTTGCTTCAGACTGTTTAGCTGCCGCTTTTTGTGACGTACGTAGATTGGCATTGGTATCTGCTTGTACCTCTAAAGCACGCAGCTCACCAGCCATTTTATCCAGTACCGCATTGATCAATTTGTGGGCGTCAGTCGCCCCGAAGTGATTATTTAGCTTCATCGCTTCATCAAGCACGACTTTATAAGGAATCTCTACACGGTTCTGTAGCTCGTACGCGCCAATCAACAATATAGCGTGCTCAACCGTATCTAGCTTATCAACCTCACGATCGAGATGCTGACTGATAAGCGCATCGAGAGCTTCAATCTGCTCTGGGATGTCGCGCATCATTTCATGATAATAACCGATATGGACGGTATGCATGGCATTGGTTGCACGCGTGCGAGCAGCAATATCGTGCGGAGCATTGGCTTTCCAGCCAAGCTTACCATCTACATCAAAGCGGCGATCAGTGACGAGCCATTCGTATAGGCCTTGCATTGCAAAGCGACGTGCCTTACGGATAGCAGTGTGACTGGTCTTGTAAGAAGACTCACTCATATCGAATGTTTGATCACCCGCACTACTGCTCGCTATACGGGTAGCTTCAGCTTGTCCATCGTTGGCTTGTGCGGTTTTCGCAGCGCTAATAGCGCGCTTGAGTTGGTCAGTCATAGGGGGTCTGTACCTAAATTTTTGAGATGATACCCAGTCAAAATATAAATTAACAAAGTAGCTTTTCAGCTTTGTTAATTCAAAATTTCAAAGAGTATAGAAATACGGCGAAAATTCAAAAAGTAGCCAATTGTTTTGATAGCTGGCTAGTGCTATGAGGTGCTGTTATTACTAAATAGCAGCACCAGTTAAACTAATAAACTTGAGCTTTGAAGCTTACGCTTCATCGATGCTGTCATCAATATCTAGCTGTGACAAAACAGCGATCATTTCTAGTACAACCATCGCAGCTTCAGAGCCTTTGTTGCCCGCTTTCGTACCAGAGCGCTCGATAGCTTGCTCGATGCTATCAGTAGTGATGATACCGTTAGCAACAGGGATATTATAATCCATTGCCACAGCGCTCAAACCTTTGGCCGACTCGCTAGCTACAATATCAAAATGCGGCGTGCTGCCACGGATGATTGCACCCAATGCCACAATCGCGTCAAAACGATCTGATTCAGCAGCACGTTGGGCGACAAGTGGTAGCTCAAATGCGCCAGGCACACGGATAACAGTAATGTTGCTACCCAATACACCATGACGGAGCAGGGCATCGATTGCACCATCAACCAATGACTCAACGACGAAACCGTTAAAACGACCGACAACGATACCAATGCGAGCATCAGCGTTTTGATGTAGGTTACCATCGATATGAGTCACGTCGTTGCGCTGCTGTTGTAAATTCGACATAAAAAATCCTTTGCTTAATAAGCGTTCAATTGAAATATAGGCGTCAATAAATAGCTAAATAGTCTGATGCGTTCAATCGATTCGGTCGCCTATTATTTTGGCGTTGCCCTAGTTAATTGAACGAAAATAAATGGTTAGCGCTATGATAGCATTTTTTTGGGTTTTATTTGTATATTACGAGCGTGCTAAAGACGCATCTGTATTCCTTGCGCTGCCATATACTCTTTGGCCTCCAATACCGTGTACTCACCGAAATGAAAAATACTGGCGGCAAGTACGGCATCTACGCCGCCTTCTAGTACGCCTTCTGCTAAATGTTGCAGGTTACCGACGCCGCCTGAGGCGATAACTGGTACATTAACGCGGCTCGTAATTTGCTGCATCAGCGCCAAGTCGTAGCCTTTTTTGGTGCCATCACCGTCCATCGAGGTGACCAGTAATTCACCAGCGCCTAGCTCTGCCATTTTGCTCGCCCAAGCAACGGCATCGATACCCGTTGGCTTACGGCCACCATGGGTGAAAATCTCCCAACGTGGCACGACGATACCATCGACGTTGATATCAGCGACACGTTTGGCATCGATAGCAACGACGATACACTGGTTACCAAATTTCTGCGCGGCTTCACCAACGAACTCCGGCGTAAATACGGCTGCTGAGTTAATCGCCACTTTATCCGCGCCAGCATTGAGCAAATTGCGAATATCAGCGATTTTTCGTACGCCGCCGCCAACAGTCAGCGGAACGAATACCGTTTCTGCCATGCGTTCAACAGTATGATAAGTGGTATCGCGCTCATCATTGGTCGCAGTAATATCCAAAAAAGTAATCTCATCAGCGCCCTGTTCGTTGTAGCGTTTGGCCACTTCAACAGGATCGCCTGCGTCTTTGATATCAACAAACTGAACACCTTTGACCACGCGGCCATTGTCTACGTCAAGACAGGGAATAATACGTTTTGCTAGCATAAAACCGCCTATTAATTCGCGCAAGAATACAAAGATACATCACATAAAATGCTATGATACGCGTAACTATTTTACAAAACAAATGCAAAGGGTGCTTATGTGTCAACTGCTCGGCATGAACAGTAAAAATCCTGCTGATATCGGTTTCTCCTTTGCTGGTTTTCGGGCTTGTGGTGGCCTTACAGACGATCATGTTGACGGTTTTGGCATCGCTTATTTTGAGCCAACGGGACTGCGTTTGTACTGTGATAATCGCGCGGCGATGGACTCCCCACTTGCTGAATTGGTCAGTCAAACCCGAGTAAAAGCTGACAATACTATTGTCCATATACGCAAATCAGATGATCAGTTACTCAGTAACGCTCATCCTTTTACGCGTGAGATTTGGGGCGAGGCTTGGGTGTTTTCTCATAACGGTAAAATGACCATCAAAGAAGCGGACGATAGTGACCCTATCAAGCAAGGCAAGTCACGTCACTATTGCCCAGTAGGTGACACCGATTCGGAGTTTGCGTTTTGTTATCTGCTCAATCAGTTAAAAGACCAATTTGAGTACAAGCCTGATGCGCGGACACTGTATGAGTTCTTGACCGTGCAATGCCGTTTTTTGGCAAATTATGGATTGTTTAACTGTTTGATGTCCAATGGTGAGTGGATGCTTGGCTATGCCAATACTTTATTGTTTCATGTGACCCGTCAAGCACCATTTGGCTTAGCAGCTCTCATTGATGTAGATGTGACGATGGACTTTGAGACCGTCAATGAGACAGATGATGTCATGACAGTGCTCGCTACCACCCCGCTTACCAGTGATGAAAACTGGCAACAGCTAGCCGTTGATGAGTGCATTATTTTTGTAGATGGGCATGTGGTTTATCAAGATGTTCCTAATTCCCCTGTTTATTTATCGATTGAAGAGGGTTTAAGGATCGCAAAAAATGCCTAGCCTATATATTAGCTAGTTTACGTGTCGGCTGATTTATCAAGTAATTGTTTTATTAAGTAGCCGCCTTGTTGAGTCGTTATTTTGCTAAGTGGATATCTTATTGGTATCAACTACATTGTAGAGCACCGCTTGTTGACAAAATATCCTAACGATATTTAAAGTTTGCTTATCGGCGACGTAATGGTCACTATTATCGTCTGTCACTACATTTATTATTACCCAAATTGAATTTATTATTTCACCTACTACTTCTATCATTTAACCGTCATAAGTGAGATGTCATGTCCGTCTATACCCAGTTAACCGATGACCAGTTTGCCGCCTTTTGCCAAAGCTTTGGCGTGTCATTCGCCCGCGCGATTCCGATCACTCAAGGTATTAAAAACTCAAACTGGTTTATTCAAACGACTGACGATGTAGATGGTACATACTCTTACGTGTTTACTTTATTTGAAGAGCGTCCGCCCGCTGATATCGAAAAAATGGCCGTTATCCTCAATCAATTAAATGGCAAGCTACCAGTCGCCGCGCCGCTAGCCGTCATTGAATCAAATAGTTCGCAAACGGATGGCGATGATAAGCGCTATGTCATCCACTATGAAGACAAGGCAATTACTTTAGTGCCGTGTTTAGCAGGCTCACATCCTGATCAAACCACGCAAGCGATGTGTCATGACATTGGCGCGGCATTAGCGATGCTGCATGAAACGCTACAAGCACTACAACCAAGTGAGCAATATGGCGTGCCTCTGTACCCATGGGCAGATGTGCGCGACCGTGAAATGCAGTTTATGCCAGGTGACGAAGCTAAGCTAATGAGCGATATTTGGTGCTCTTATTCAGAATTACCACTGGCAACCTTGCCAAAAGGTCTGTGCCATTTAGATATGTTTGCTGACAATACATTATGGAATCTACAAAAAGGCGAAGCGCGTTTGACGGGCCTGTTGGACTTTACTGAAGTCAGTGTCGAGCACTATGTGATGGATATTGCCATTACTATCAATGATTTTTGTACTACGTGGGGCGTTGCAGAACAAGGTGAATCCGTTAACTTTGACCGTAGTAAAATGGCAGCGTTCTTACAAGGTTATGAATCGATACGCCCGTTAAATAACGATGAAAAGCGTGCACTACCTGTTATGCTGGCAAAGGCCGCAGTGATTTTCTGGTTATTACGTCTAAATGTGATTCACTACAATCGCACTGAAGGTCGTACGGGTGATAACATCATGGTCAAAAACCCTGACTTGATGAAACGTTTGGCCGCTTACCATTGGACGCATGTTGAAAAGTCGCAAAATACCGTATTTGTACTATTAACCAAACCAGATAATCAAATAGTCGGCGTATTTAGCAGTATCACGCAAGCCGAACAAGCGCAGGAAACATTAAGTAGTAGTGAGTTTGCAATCAAAGAATATAGGCTCGATCAATTGTCTTAAGCATTGCTGATTCATTTATTCTAGTACCAATGCTAGTACTAATTTTAGTACCGAAACCTTAGAGGCGACCCCATGACCGATCAAGTTGATAACTGGCACAAACTGGCGCGCTACGATACCAATATGCAAGGTGAGCTGCACGCCAACCTACTACGTAATAACGGCATCACCGTGTCCTTGCAGCCGCTCAGCGCTATCCCAGGTATGAACTCGGGTATCGTTCTCTGGGTAGAAGACACCGACTTGGCAGAAGCTCAGCGCATTTTGGATACCATCCCAACTGATGGTGCCGCTTTGCTTGATGAGATGAGTGATGCTGACTTTGATGCGCTATCTGCCGCTCAAAGCAATGCTACGCAAGGCAATTCAATAATAGACGACAACAACGGCGGTACTTTATAAATGTGTCAACTCTTAGGAATGAACTGTAATACCCCAACGGATATTGGCTTTAGCTTTGCAGGCTTTCGCAAGCGCGGCGGGATGACGGACAGTCATGAAGATGGCTTTGGCATTGCCTTTTTTGAGCGCAGCGAATGCAGCAATAATGACAAAGCTAACGATGAGACGGCAAATGACTCAACGGGTCTGCGTCTGTTTCATGATAATCGTCCAAGCCATCTGTCGCCAGTCGCCGATTTGGTCAATAACTATCCAATCAAAGCCATGAATGTCATCGCGCATATTCGTAAAGCGACTCAAGGGCAGAACTGCTTGGCAAACACCCATCCATTCGTCCGCGAAGTCTGGGGCGAGCAGTGGGTGTTTGCGCATAATGGACAGATGAATAGCGAATTTATCAAACGCTGTCAGCGCTTGCAAGACAATGGCAATGCGTCACATTGCCAACCAGTTGGTTCGACCGATTCTGAAATGGCGTTTTGTTATTTGGTTAATCGTCTAAAGAGCAGCTTTAAATCGCGTCCTGATGACAAAACGCTGTTTAATTTTTTGACTACGCAATGTCGCTATCTGTCCGCCAATGGATTATTTAATTGCTTAATATCCAATGGCAGGTGGCAACTGGCTTATGCCGGTAGCTTACTGTTTTATCTCACGCGCAAAGCGCCATTTGGTGAAGCGAAACTCGCTGATGATGATATGGCGATTAACTTTGGTGATGTGACTACAGATACGGATAAAGTTACTATTCTAGTCACCGTGCCATTGACTGAAAATGAAAAATGGCAGCAGCTCGCCGTCAATGAATGCTTAATCTTTCAAGATGGTGACGTCATTTATAAAGACAGCCCAAGCCAGCGTAAATTTTTGACCGTTGATGAAGGTATTGCAATTGCACGCGCGGTTGGGGCGAGTGTTTAGCGGTTAATAGATATCTAATGTTGTTTAAATATAACCCCCACAACACCGTTTAAACTTCTCACCTGACCCACAAATGCACGGTTGCTTTTGGCTGACAGTCATCGCAACCGTCGGATCTAAAAAGTACCAGCGCGTATCCTTATTTGCTTTGTCTTTTACCTTTACGAAGGTGGACAGCTCATGATGCGCTTGTACTTTTACTGTTAAATCACCTGCATTATCTTTTGCATTAAAGTAAGCCTTAAATTCAACCTGTGCATGTCTTTTACCAAGCTTTGGCGTGTGCTCTACAATCTCTAATCCTGCCCAGTCTGTCTCTTTTGCCCAACTTTCAATCGCATTAATATCAAGTAATGCTTGCTGAGCAGGCACTGTGGTCTTGACGATATACTCTGATTTCACCAATGCAAAGGCACTATAGCGCGAGCGCATCAGCCGTTCGGCTGTCTCCGCTTTTATACCATCTGCTTTGTCAACCTCATCGTTATAAAAAGCACTATTATAAAAAGCACCATTATAAAAAGCATCATGATATGGCTGGCAGCAGTCTTGATAGGATAGCGGAGCGTCTGTCATCTCTGCTGTTGGATTAATTTGGCACGGGCAAGTATCTGGGTAAGATTGCATGTTTTACTCTAATTTTTGTTTGGGCTTATTCGTTTAGGCTTAATGGTCTTTTGATAACTTTATTGCAGCATGCTTTTTATTAATTCTGGCAATATGCCGACTTTGAGCTGCGCCCATGCGGAAGGATCACTTAGTCGTGACCAAAACATTTCAAAAGGCGGGGCGGCATATACCAGTAGCGCAAGGATAGTATATAAGAGCAAATACCACCATTTGTCTTTTGGCTGATAAAACTTCATCGCCGTGCCCGATGAGCGCTTCATTTTCATATTGGACAAATTGACGCTATACAGCTCGTCCAATGACAAATGTACCATCGCGCCACCAAATAAAAACAGACCATAAAACCAGCTAGTCGTCAGTGGTAGGTGCAAGCCATAATAACTTAGGCACGTCAACCCCAATCCCAGTATTGCCATATACGGCACAGAGTGGATGACGCCGCGATGCACCGTCATAGTAGTAAAAATATGAAAAACCACGTAACGCATAAAACCGTAGCCTGCTAGCCACAATACTATCAATGCCAGTAAGCTCAAGTCACTACGCCAATGCATGACCAGCCCAAAGGCAAATATAAACGAGGTGATATTAAAACCGAGCTTAATCGGTGTTGAATTATCAGAATCTAAGTCTGGCAGCAATCCACCGATAGTACCAAGCGCTACGCACACCAAAAACCCTGAATCATCAATCAATCCAGCTTTATAAACCGTCAAACTCAGTGTGCCGCTGACCATAAAGGCGACATTTAAGTGGGTATTAAAATTTGCCATAAAACTCATTCTTCCATAGCGCTCAAAAAGTCCTTTCGAGCGGCGTATCTAGCAGTAAAAAAGCGCACCATGATACCATAGACCGCCCATACGTCTAATAGAGATAGCCTGTAAGAGAGAGCTTCTATGCCTGCCAATGATTTACCCGCCACACTTAACTCTGATACTCATACTAAGCAGCTACCTGTAGTAGAAGGTCAGCTTGATCACAGCTTTGCTACCATTGACTGGCAAATGCCTTGGTTATCGCATATCACTCAATTGAGTTATATCAGCAACACGATTGAGCGCCTTAGTCACTCGAAATCACAGAGAAATAGCTTGGATGGTTCGAATGATTCAAAAGGTTTGGATAATGTGAAAAGTCCAAATAGACACGATATAAATGCTTCTGATATCAATACGCCTGACACGATTGCCAAAGTCTTAAAAACGGCGATGCTGCAGCAGGCTGAACATTTGCAACAGCCGTTACCACATACCAAACCAGCTCATGACCACAAATCTCAGACGCTACAATTCGTCTCTCAAAATGCATTGCCCGATGGCGAAGCTTACGAGCATTTTATCGGGACGAGCGGCAATATTCCGACGCGGGACAACTTGCATGATTTGTTTAATGGCAGTATTTGGCTGACCTTCCCAAAGACTAAGGCTATGCTCAATTACTATCATATGCTAGAGATTGCCAAGCAAGGCATCAATGAGCGACGAGGACGTGTGCGTGACACTATTACTGTCTTTGATGAGAATGGCGCCGTGCTGGTGACTTCTGATGCTAGTATCGGTGAGGCGTTGGTTAGTTTTGACTGGCAGGCAAGTTTGGTGAAACCACGTGCTAAATGGGATAACCCAACCCAGCCTGATAACAGCGCTCAAGCCGCAGTTTATATCTTTGGGCATGCCCTGCTTGAGCAGTTGGTACACCCACGCAAACCTCTATGCGCTCACAGCATTGTCATTCACGTTGCACAAGAATTCTTTACCTTATCGTTAGCTGAACGTATGCGCTATTTGGATGACAAAGTTGCCGAATACATGGACACATTATTATCAAATGATGACGTCAAACCGCGCCAGCTTGCGCCGCTACCGATTTTAGGGGTGCCGCATTTTTGGGCAGAAAATGCAGATACTGACTTCTATGAGGACAGCTACGTGTTCCGCAGTGGACGACGTAAAAAAGACAAAAAATAAATAGGAAGGGGATTGCTTGAGAATAGCTCGCTAAACCGTTGTTACGTTTACGATTGTGCCACGATTCGACAACGTCCAGACGTTAACAAAGCCTTGTATGTTTGTTATGGTAAAAGGAAGTTTCTGTTAATCACTATAGATATGATTATCTCTTTTGTTAACACTGACTTCTATCAGACAGTTTTGCGAAACTGCGATATTGATTCAAGACAGATCAATCATTTATTGAGCCACTAGTCATACATAGACTTATAATAATTTATGTCCAGGATTTATAACAACGATAAGGAAGCTATCATGAGTGATATTTTTGATGTAAAAGACACCCTTTCGGTTGCTGGCAAGGAACATGCCTACTACAGCCTGCCAAAGCTGACCGAAACTTATGAGCATATCAAGACACTACCATTTTGTATGAAAGTGGTACTAGAAAACCTATTGCGTAACGAAGACGGTGGCCAGTCGGTTGGCAAAAACCATATCGAAGCGGTTGCCAACTGGGATGCAGGCGCTGAAGCGTCAAAAGAAATCGCCTTTATGCCAGCGCGTGTGGTATTGCAGGATTTCACTGGTGTACCTTCAGTAGTCGATTTGGCGGCGATGCGTGATGCAGTGGTCGAGCTTGGCGGTAAGGCTGAGCAGATCAATCCATTTATCCCTAGTGAGCTGGTCGTCGATCACTCTGTACAGGTCGATGCTTATGGTCGCGAAGATGCGCTAGATTTGAACGAAAAAATTGAATTTAAGCGTAATAATGAGCGCTATGAGTTTTTGCATTGGGGCAAGCAAGCCTTTGAAAACTTTGTCGTGGTGCCACCAGCGACAGGTATCGTGCATCAGGTTAACCTTGAGTATCTAGCCCGTGTGGTGATGGCAGCAGACGTCGATGGCGAGCTGACGGCTTATCCGGATACAGTATTTGGTACAGATAGTCATACCACGATGATTAATGGTATTGGCGTACTTGGCTGGGGTGTAGGCGGTATCGAAGCTGAAGCGGCGATGCTAGGCCAACCGTCATCAATGCTGATTCCACAGGTAGTCGGTTTTGAGTTAAAAGGTAAGCTAACCGAAGGCGTCACGGCGACCGATTTAGTATTACGTGTCGTTGAAATGCTGCGTGCACATGGCGTAGTGGGCAAGTTCGTCGAGTTTTATGGTGAAGGCTTACACAGTATGCCGCTAGCGGACCGCGCCACCATTGCCAACATGTCACCAGAGTATGGTGCGACTTGTGGTATTTTCCCAATTGACCAAATGGCGATTGATTACCTGCGTCTATCAGGTCGTGACGAAGAGCAGATTGAGCTGGTCGAAAAATATGCTAAGGCGCAAGGCTTATGGCATGATGCCGATACACCTGCGGCGACTTATTCAAGCAAATTAGAACTAGATCTATCGTCAGTACAGCCAGCACTTGCTGGTCCAAACTTGCCACAGCAGCGTATCAATTTGTCTGATATGCATGAGAAGTTTGGCGAAACGCTAGAAAAAATGACCAAAGATCGCAAGTCAGAAGTAGAAGGCAAAGTACGCTTTGATCAAGAAGGCGGCGAACAAGAGCAAGCTGAACACTTGGCAGCTGAACCGAATATCGAAGTTGATACCAGTGATGACAACGCAGGTTATGCGCCAGCAAATAATATCTTCTCAAATGTCAGCATCGATGACAAACAACACAAGCTACGAGACGGATCGGTAGTTATTGCCGCCATTACTTCTTGTACCAATACTTCAAACCCAGCGGTAATGATTGGTGCAGGTCTAGTGGCTAAAAAAGCTGCTGCCAAAGGTCTTAAAGCCAAGCCTTGGGTTAAGACATCGCTTGCACCCGGTTCTAAAGTGGTCACCGATTATTTAGAAAAAACCCATCTGATGGATGAGCTAGAAAAAACAGGCTTCTATTTAGTAGGTTATGGTTGTACGACATGTATCGGTAACTCAGGACCATTGTCAGAAGAGATTGAAAAAGGCATTGAAGAAAATGACTTAGTCGCGGCGGCGGTACTGTCTGGTAACCGTAACTTTGAAGGTCGTATTCACTCGCATGTCAAAGCCAGTTACTTAGCATCACCACCGTTGGTCGTTGCTTATGCGCTAGCCGGTACAGTCGATATCGATCTGACCACTCATCCATTAGGGCAAGACCAAGATGGCAATGATGTATTCCTAAAAGATATCTGGCCGACCTCAGAAGAGATTAACGAGTTGATTGCCAATAATATCGATGCTGACATGTTCCGCAAAAACTACGGCGAAGTGTTCGACGGTAGTGCAGCGTGGAACGCGATTAGCTCAGCGGACAGCCAACTGTACCCATGGGATGAAGGATCAACGTATATCAAGAACCCACCGTTCTTTGATGGGATGACTATGGAGCCAGAAGGTATTCCTGATATTGAAGGCGCACGTATCCTAGGTCTGTTCGGTGATTCAATCACCACCGATCATATCTCACCAGCGGGTAATATCGATCCAGATTCACCAGCAGGTCAGTATTTGCAAGAGCGCGGTGTGATGGAAGCAGACTTCAACAGCTATGGCTCACGCCGTGGTAACGATGCAGTTATGACTCGTGGTACTTTTGCCAACATCCGTATCAAAAATACCATGATGGGTGGTAAAGAAGGCGGTTATACCTATTACTTCAAAGATGACAGCGCTACGCTACAAGATGGCGAAGAAATGCCTATCTATAATGCAGCGATGAAGTATAAAGAAGATAAGCGTCCGCTCGTCGTACTGGGTGGGTCAGAGTATGGTTCTGGTTCGAGCCGTGATTGGGCAGCTAAAGGCACTATCTTGCTAGGCGTAAAAGCGGTGTTAACTAGCTCGTTTGAGCGTATTCATCGCTCAAACCTAGTCGGTATGGGCGTGCTGCCATTGACGTTTAAAGACGGTCAAAATGCAGAGACTTACAAACTAGATGGTTCTGAAGTTCTGAGCATCACAGGTCTGGACAATGGTGAGAGCAAAACAGCCACGGTTACGGCTACACGTGCTGACGGAACGGCAGAAACCTTTGAGGTAAATGTCGGTCTACAAACGCCAAAAGAGCGCGAATATGTGCGTCATGGCGGCGTATTACACTATGTACTACGTCAATTGGCTGCTGAGAGCAAAGAAGCAGGCTAGCAATTAGTTAAGCTTTATATGACAAAAAGCCCAATCTCCTTCAAAGTAGGGGATTGGGCTTTTTTATGGAAGACGTTTTTCTTCTTGTTACTTTACTCTTTAAGTCTTCTCAGTCAACAGCTTAATTCCTAGCCCCATAAATACGACACCACTTATTTTATTCATCATGGATTCAATTTTTGGATTCTCTCTTAGTTTTTTGCTGAACTTTGACGCCAACATTGCCAAACACAAGCACCATATAAAGCCTGTGGTGGCAAAAGTCAGTCCCAACATTAAAAATGACAGCATGCCATAAGCATAATTAGCGTCGATAAACTGAGGAAAAAACGCGAGAAAGAATAGAGCGACTTTTGGGTTAAAAGTATTGGTTAACACACCTTGCTTATATATTTGCCAACCATCTACAGCCTTTTGGCTAGTCACGTTCTGATCTTTGAATAAATTGTTTGCTATCGAGCTCGAGTTTTTGCTCAGTAGCATTTTTAGACCTAAATAACACAAATAGCTGGCCCCAATATACTTAACAATCATAAAAGCGGTAGGGGAGTTGGCAAGTAATACGGACAATCCTAGCGCCGCCAATAACGTATGTACCAAAATACCCGAAGTAATGCCAAGAACAGAATAAACCCCTGCTGTTTGCCCCTGTGAGACACTACGGGTGATGATGTACATGCTATCTGTACCTGGCGTTAGGTTTAACAAAATAGCCGCTAAAATAAACCCTAGATAATTCTCGATACCAAACATAGCAATCACTTCCCTTTAATCACGCTAAGCCCAATAATTTATATTAGGTAGGTGCACTTTATCAATACGCTCGTCAGATCGATATTAACGAGTATTAGATAGGTTGGCAATAGCGCTATCAACAGTAAGCTAGCAGCTATTAATAATAAGCTAACGACAACAGAATAGAGGGTTTTAAGAAATGACAGATATAAAAAAGCCCAGTCACCGTATGATGACTGGGCTTTTTTATTGTTCGCTTATTAGTCTGATCTGATGCTAAGCAAAAGTGCTAATAAGTGACGCCGAATAGTGGCGTCCCCAGGGGGATTCGAACCCCCGTTACCGCCGTGAAAGGGCGGTGTCCTAGGCCTCTAGACGATGGGGACGCATAGAGTGTTATAACCAGTGGTTACAACGGTACTTCACAATATCAGATAGCTTATTAAATAAGCATTGACTAGGTGCTGATATCGTCCTACTAGCGAGTATTTATTATTACGTTTCAGTAATACTGAGCGTTGCTATAAATAAGTATGGTGGAGCTAAACGGAGTCGAACCGTTGACCCCTTGCATGCCATGCAAGTGCTCTACCAACTGAGCTATAGCCCCTCGCTAAGAGTGTGCGTATTTTATGTAAGAGCAGCAGTCTTGTCAACAACTATTTTAAAAATAATGCATAAATATGCAAAAAAAAGTAATTTAGACTATTTTAAAGGCTCAATAGGCCCAAATTAGCGTGGATTTTGCTTAAGTGCGATCTCTTTGATGGCTTTATCAGTATAAAACTCTTCTTCGCTACCATCAGAAAAAATAATCGCACAGCATTCAGTTGGCATATATTGGCCGCCTTTTTCTCTGATCGTTCTGATACCTTTGACGCCAATGATGTCATATTCGCCCAATTTATCTAGATTATGCTTGGTGTAGCCACAGTACGTGGTGTATATCCATTTAAAATCTTCGAAGTCTTGACCTGTCGTCAGGGTTAGGTTTGCCTCAAAAAGCTCTTTGACGATGGCATCATAATATTTCTGTGCTTCTTTTAGCGTGTTAAAGACATAATCTTTGCTTTCTATTGTGATGGTTTTAGCGGCCATGTTTATTTCCAATTGAAATATTTAATAAAAGACGTTTAATAATACGAGGGTAGTTGTACTGATTAACAACGAAAAAAGGGCCAGAGATGGCCTGACCCTTTTACATTCGACAAGTTTAGCTAGTTAACTGTTTAGTAGATAAGTTGTTCAGCTTCTGAACTATTCAGCAGCAGCTAAGAAATCTGGCAATTCTGCCGCTTGTTTCTCAAGTTTTTTCAGTTTCTTTTTACCGAGGCCGCCTAGTACATCAACTGCATGACGCAAGCGAGTCAGGGTCATGTCAGCGCCGATAATTGCCATAGAGTTCATGACTGGCGTCGATGAAGTGCTACCAGCGATAGCGATAAAGAACGGCGCCATAAAGTCGCGCATCTTGATATCCAGATGAGCAGCAAGGCCTTTTAGCGTGGCATAAATGTTTTCTTCTGACCAAGTTGGCAAGACTTCTAATTGCCAAAGCGCTAATTGCAGCATCTCGATAACTTGCTCAGGCGTGAGTGATTTATGAGTGAAACTCTCAGCATTGATATCAGGTAGGTTTTGGAAGTAGAAACCACCCCAATTAACCGCATCAGACAATAGCTCGATACGTGGTTGAATCGCCGCTGCGATAGCGGTTAGCTTGTCACTGTTGCTGGCCCACTCAAGGATTTTATTCTTTAATTCTTCAGGGCTAAGCGCACGTAGCCATTCGGCATTGAGCCAGTTTAGCTTTTCGATATCGAAAATAGGGCCACCAAGCGACACACGCTGAATATCAAAGCTGGCAATCATCTCTTCTAGCGTAAACTGCTCAGCATCATTAGGCATTGAGTAGCCCATACGACCGAGATAGTTTAGCAGCGCTTCAGGTAGCACGCCTGCATCACGATAGTAGGTGATAGAGGTTGGGTTTTTGCGTTTAGACAGTTTTGACTTATCAGGGTTACGCAGTAGCGGCATGTGGCAAAGCGTTGGCATTTCCCAACCAAAATAATCATAAAGCAGTTGATGCTTAGGCGCAGAGTTCAGCCACTCTTCACCGCGCATCACATGAGTGATTTCCATCAGATGGTCATCGACGACGTTAGCTAAATGATACGTTGGCATACCGTCTGTTTTTAACAGTACTTGCATATCGACTTGAGTCCAAGGGAACTCAACGGTGCCACGTAGCATGTCTTGTACCTGACAAGTGCCTTCGGTCGGTACACGCATACGAATCACGTGCGGTTTGCCCTCGCTTACCAATTGCTCAGTTTTTTCTGGTGCAAGATGAGCACAGCGACCATCATAACGAGGAGTCTCGCCACTGGCCATTTGTTCAGCGCGCATGGCATCTAACTCTTCAGGGGTACAAAAACAGCGGAACGCATGGTCTTTTTCTATGAGTATCTCGGCGTGTTTTTTGTAGATATCGCTACGCTCGCTCTGACGATAAGGGGCGTGTGGGCCACCAATATCTGGGCCCTCGCTCCAATCCAGACCAACCCAGCGTAGGGCATCCAAAATCATTTGTTCTGATTGCTCAGTTGAGCGAGTCTGATCAGTGTCTTCGATACGTAAGATGAATTCACCGCCGTGAGCTTTGGCAAAAGCCAAGTTAAACAGGGCAATATAGGCAGTACCTACGTGTGGGAAGCCAGTTGGTGATGGGGCGATACGCGTACGTACAGGGTGCGTGCTGTCAGTAGAGGTTTGCATGATAAAAGTCTCAAAGTTTGCTATCGATATAAGCTATTAGTATAAATAGCGATGAAAGATATGAAGTCGATGTTAAGAAATAGCGTAAAATATAGCGCTAGTATAACAGAGACATGTGATATTTTTAATGAAAAGCCCTTCTAGTGCTTGACTACAGGTGTATCCTTGCGATAATAATGCTAAGCAAGTCATAACTTGTTTATTTTCATCTAATTACTGGCCAGTACGGTCGTCATCTATTGAGTTGTTTGTGTCCCTATCAAAGTCTAAGCCAAAATCGAAAGCCAGTCCTTCTGCCGCCGCTGATCTCTCTGAGTCAGTGTCTAGTCCTTCTGCTATAAAGGATGCGTCTACGCAAGATGTCGATCTGGATGTTACTCACGCCCGTCATGAGGGCGATATCACGTCTGATGTATTAAGTTTTGTCCATGATGCGGTGCTGCTGCAAGAGACTGTCGCTGCAGTGCTCGGCGTAAAATCCTTGCCTAAGCAAACAGAAGGCGACCAAAATAGCTTAAATATAAGTGGTATCTATGTTGATGCGACCTTTGGTCGTGGTGGTCATAGCCGACTGCTATTAAGTCAACTCGCTGAAGATGCCACACTAATTGTCTTCGATAAAGATCCGACAGCCATCAGCGTGGCGCAAGAGCTGGCAAGCAAAGACAGACGTGTGCGTGTGGTTCACGATAGTTTCGCAACGTTGACCGACAGTCTGGCTGCTATGGGCATCACTGAAGTTGATGGCTTGATGGCGGATTTGGGCATTTCATCTCCGCAGATTGATGACGGTAGTCGCGGCTTTAGCTTTATGCGTGATGGGGCAGTAGACATGCGTATGGACACCAGTCGAGGCCAGTCAGTTGCCGAATGGCTCGAGAAAGTCGATGATGAAACGTTGGCCAATGTGCTTTATGAGTTTGGCGAAGAGCGTCACAGTCGCCGTATTGCACGTGCTATCAAACAGATGGAGAGCTACGAGTCTACGCTTGAGCTGGCAGAAGTGATCAAGGTAGCGCATCCCAACTGGCAGCGCGGCAAACATCCAGCGACGCAAAGCTTTCAGGCCATGCGTATTTTTATTAATAATGAGCTGGGCGATGTTGACGACTTTTTAGCGCAAAGCATTCCTATCTTAAAGTCAGGTGGGCAGCTTGCGGTCATTAGCTTTCACTCATTAGAAGATCGCCGTATCAAGCAGTTTTTGCAGCGACATAGCAAAGGCCAATATCCAGAAGACGAAAACCTGCCAATGCCGCCGAATCGTCCACGCTATTTTAGCAAGCCAAAACGTGTCGGCCCAAGCAAAGCTGAAACGAGTCAAAACCCGCGCGCGCGTAGTGCATGGTTGCGTATGGCAACGCGTACTGATACAGCTTATGAGCAGACAACAGGGCTATAGAAGAACATCATGACGGCATAAGTCATAGTCGAATATGATTATTGAGTAGTCTAAGATTGCTAATGTTTGTCTAAATGATGCGCAAATGTCCTAATGGCTACGCCACTGTTAAAAATCTGTAAATATTGTCTGTTAGGCTCAGCAGTTGGTTTTTATCTGCTTAATAGTTGAGTGGCTTTATATGTAGTACAGCCATGCAACGTGTTTGGTTGTGGCATGACCTATTGATAGCCATGAGTTGTGATGACTTGTGGCTCCTGAATATATTGGCTATTGGATGTGTTTTTTACATTCGGTTTTTTAGGTTTAGTTTTTACAGTTATAAGTGTCTTTGGTTTTATATTTATCGATGGTATGACCGAATAATGACACGTTCATCTTTCGCAATCCGTTATCTACTCTATCGTTTACGTTCACCTTTTTGAGATCGTCATGGCAATATCTGACAAACCTGCGAATCGCCGCACTGCTACACCTTATAATACCGATGTCGGCGAGCTGTTCGTGCGCCGGTTTAATGTGGTGAGCATTTATGTGGTCGTGCTACTGCTATTGGCAGCCACGATTGTATGGAGTGGTATCAAAACTGCCGAAGAAGTTCAGCAATATCATCAGGACTACAAAACTTTGCAAGACATGAAAAAACAAGAACGTAAGCTACAAGTAGAGCATCAGCGTCTATTGATTGAGCAGCAAACCTTTAGCGCCACTCCGCAGATTGCCAGTCGAGCGGTTGCTGAATTGGGTATGTATTCGCCAACATTAAAGGATAAGTTGATTATTCAGCCTGGTGTTGCGACTGCATTGGTGCCAGTGGTTACGGAAGACTCAGATGAAGATATGTCTGACGTAGTTGGGCCACGTGCCTCTACCGACATCTCTCCTGAAGAACCAGCGACGGAGGCAGGACAATGAGTGAGAAAAAGCCTAAATCCACCGCAAAAAACACTAGCAAGAAACCAGCCAGCGGCAAGGTAACCAAACCTCTCCGCCGAGCCAGTGCTGCTAAGTCTGGTCAGACGAGCAGCAAGCCCGATAAAGCTGCAAGCAATCGTAAGGCCAAACTATTCGGACGCATCAAAAAAAGCGATACCCAAGGGGCTTACACCAGTGTAAAAAACCGCAAGAGCAAAATGGTTTTTTCGAGCAAAGCGTCAGGTGCTTCTGCTCTCGGTGGTTTCGAACAAGACAAAAACCGTTTTCGTATGGTCTGGGGTCTAGCGCTGGTCATATTAGCGCTATTGATTAGCCGCGCCTATTATATTCAGGTTGCTAATGCACAGTTTTATCAAGACAAAGGTAATGAGCTCATTACCAGTGAGCGCACCCAAAAATCCTATCGCGGTATGATTACCGACCGTAATAATCTACCGCTTGCAGTCAGTGCGCCGCTCGCGACTGTTTCGTTTAGTCCACATGATTATTCTCGTGAATATTACGAGCTAAAGCGCATTATCATTACCAATCCTAGCAGTCCACAATTACAGGCGCGTATGCAAAAGCGTCTGGATAATATGGACCTGACAAAGCTAGCCGCTGCTGCCAATATCTCGGTCGATGAGTTGAAAAAAGTCACTGCTATTGATGACAGTATTGATGTGACCGATGAGAAAGCCGTAAAAGCTGCTTTACCATCTGGTGCGGGCTCACACTATTTGCCACTGCTTAATAAGGTCACACCTGAGATTGCCCAAAGCGTCAGCTCACTTGATTTCCCAGGCGTCTACGAAAAGAATTTCTTTCAGCGTTATTATCCACAGCCACAGTCCAATGCACAGCTACTGGGCTTTATGGGTCAAAACGCCAAAGATCCTGAAGGCGGTTACGAAGGCCGTGCTGGTATTGAGCGTCAGTATGAAAAAGATCTGGCGGGTGATGATGGGAAAGTTTTGGTTCTAAAAGATGCTAAACAAAACAGCCTAAAAGAAATCAAACAAATCGAGCCAGAAGTACCTGGCAAAGATGTGGCATTAACGATTGATTCGCGTTTACAGTATTTGCTGTATAAAGAGCTAGAAAAGGCTGGGCGTTTGCAAAAAGCACGCTGGTCAACGGGTATGATCGTTGATGTGCAGACTGGTGAAGTGTTGGCATTATCAACATGGCCGTCGTTTAACTCAAACAACCTTAATGAGATGACGGGTGAAAACCAGCGTAACCGCGCACTGTTAGATGTGTTTGAGCCAGGTTCGGTGATGAAACCGTTTACCGTGGCGGCAGCGCTAGACTCGGGTAAATATACGCCGACAACTTTGATTGATACCAATCCCGGTTCGATTCGCGTACGTGGCTATACCATTCGAGATCATAATAATTTGGGTATGATTAACATGGCAACGCTACTACAGAAATCTAGTAACGTTGCCTCTACCAAGATTGCGCTATCACTGCCAGCCGATGCTATTAGTAATATGCAACGACAGTTTGGCTTTGGCTCAAAAACACCTTTGCAGTTCCCAGGTGAGGGTAGTGGTTTGATCGTTACGCCAAAAGAGAAAGAAACCTCGCGCCGTGCGACGGTTAGTTATGGTTACGGTCTGCAAGTGACATTGGCGCAGGTTGCACAGGCGTACTCAGCCCTAGCAGCAGGTGGGGTCATGCATCCATTAACTTTAATTAAAGATGACAAGTCGCAGCCAAGCAAACGCATTATGGCGCATGAGCAAGCAATGTCTATCGTACAGATGCTTGAGAGCGTGACTGAGCCTGGTGGTACGGCGAAAGCCGCCGCCATTGATGGGTATCGCGTGGCAGGTAAGACAGGTACGTCACGCCGTATCAATCCAGATGGTGGCTACTATACCGACCAGTATCGTAACGTCTTTGCTGGCATGGCACCTGCATCCAATCCAAAGCTGGTAGGCGTAATGCTTATTGAAGACCCACGTGGTCAAATTTATGCTGGTCTAACGGTCGCCCCTGTCTTCCATAATGTGATGAAAGAAGCATTACGATTGTATAATGTGCCTTTGGATAAGCCACTAAAAACGGAAGCGCAGTAAGCGTTCAATTATTTTAAATGTCCAGTTCTACTGAGCTGACACGTTTTAACTGTTTAGGATTTATCTATGACTATATCATCGCTAGATAGCGCTACTGTTACTTTACAACAGCTTATAGATGCCAATAAAAGTCAGCAGCAAAAACTGGCTGAGCAGCTTACAGCGATGATAGCAGCATCGATGCAGGAAGCATCCAATCAGGTAGGTTCAGATCAATCCCAGTCTATTGCCCATATTCCGTTTCAACAGTTTCGCTTGGATAATCGCCAATTGGAAGTGAACGACGTATTTGTCCTGTTAAAAAGCCAAACAGCCAACCCTCAAAAAAGTCGCGATTATCTACTGCAAGCCGCTGAGCAAGCTGCGTTTATTCTCTCAGAAATTGATCCTAGTATTTTGCTTAGCGAAGCAAAAAGTTCCTCAAATGCCAGTAGTGAACCGCAGACAGATAGTATCGCTAGTATGCAGCAAATAGCAGCATTGCCATGCCCGGTCTTATACGTTCCTAATATTCGCGACTTTTTGGGTAGCTTAATTCAAGTGCGCCTGCAATATCAGCAGCCAGTGACTCTACCGACCGTGGTTGCGGTGACTGGTACGAATGGTAAAACAACCATCAGTCAACTAGTGGCACAGCTTACTCAGTTGATGGGTCAGAGTAGCGCGGTGATGGGTACGGCAGGTAATGGTAGACTTGGTGCTCTGGTGCAAGCCAGTCATACCACGGGCGATGCTTTAGCTGTCCAGCAGTTCTTATATCAAATGGGAACAGAAAAGGCAGAAATATTGGCATTAGAGGCCAGCTCTCACGGGTTAGATCAGCAACGTCTACAAGGTATGCCAGTCACTGTAGCGATTTATACCAATTTGAGCCGTGACCATTTAGACTATCATGCTGATATGGCAGAATATGCCGCTGCCAAAGCAAAGCTGTTTGATAAAGCCCATTTCCCAGATTTGACCCATGCCATTATCAACATCGATGATGAGCACGCTCAAGTTATGTTAGATATGGCAAATGATAGCGGTTTGACGGTATGGACATACAGTTTGGATTCATCAAAAGCTGCTACTTTTGTTGCCGCTGATATCACGCCCAGTCTGCAAGGCGTCAAAATAAATCTGCGTACTGATTTTGGCGATGACAAAGCTGACAACATAGAGATTGTCAGTCCATTATTAGGTCGATTCAATGTAGCCAATTTGCTCGCAGCGATAGCAGCTGTCGTAGCACTTGATACTAATTTGGCTATAAATATTGAGCGTATTGCACCTGCTGTTGCACAGTTGCAAGGTGCGGTTGGGCGTATGCAGCGTGTACCATCAAATGATGGCTGCTTTATCGTTGATTATGCGCATACTCCAGATGCGCTAAGCCAAGTGCTGGCAAGTTTAAAAACCCACTGTAAAGGTCAGCTATGGGCAGTATTTGGTTGCGGCGGAGATCGTGATGCAGGCAAGCGACCGTTGATGGCGCAAGCAGGTCTAGAAGGTGCTGATCAAGTTATTTTGACCGCGGATAATCCACGTACCGAAGACCCAAATGTAATTTTGCAAGATATGCAGGCTGGTATGACCGCTGAGCAATATCAACGAACCCATATCGAGCCTGCCCGCCAAACCGCTATTGAGTATGCAGTTAGTCACTCAGGTGTAGATGATATCGTTGTCATCGCAGGCAAAGGTCATGAGACCTATCAAGAGATTAATAACGTTCGCTATGATTTCGATGACAGTGTTGTGTTGCAGCAGGCGTTGAGTCAGGCGGGACGTGTGTAATTGATTGGCTTTCAATACATGCATTAGTAAAAATTGATCATTAAATATAAAAATTAAGTAGTCATCATATAAGGTAATCATTATGACAGCCGACACCGATAATACTGCCCAGTCGCAAGGGCTCTATGTCTGGCAAATGGACAATCTGCTCGCAGCGACCACGTCGCTCGATGGGCAGTGGCAACTACCACAAGGCTATGCAGCAGAGCAGACTGCTTTAGCCAGTAAACGTATAGCCACCGATACCCGTACGATAAAGCCAGGCGATATATTTTTGGCGCTAAGCGGCGATAATTTCGATGGACATGATTATATTGAGACAGCGATGTCTAAAGGCGCTGTTGCCGCTGTCGTCTCGCGTCCTATCTCGTTGTCCGGCCCAAATGCTATTCCGCAATTGGTGGTCAGCGATACCCGTTTGGCGCTAGGTCAATTGGCAGCATATCGTCGTCAGCAGCATCCAGATTTAACCGTGATTGCTATTACGGGTTCTAGTGGCAAGACTACTTGCAAAGAAATGCTAGGAAGTATCTTTGGTAGATTGGCACCGACCTTGATTACTCGTGGTAACCTTAATAACGATTTGGGTGTGCCAATGATGTTGCTTGAGCTATCAGATCATCATCGTTACGCTATTTTGGAGTTGGGCGCAAATCATATTGGCGAGATTGCTTATACGACTGAAATTGTTCAGCCTGATGTGGCCTGTATCTTAAACATCGGTACAGCGCATTTGGGCGAGTTCGGTAGCCGTGAAGGTATTTGCCAAACCAAGGCTGAGATTTACCATACGTTGACGGACGCGCAGTTTGCGATTGTTCCTGATAAGGATGATTTTACCAATCAGTTGCGTCGTATCGCTGAAAAGCACACCTCGCATGTGATTGGCTTTGGTAATACGGACGTAAGCGCAAGCCATCTAGATGTAGAGCCTGAGCGTAGTGAGTTTAAGCTACATATCGGTAACCAAATCCATGATATCAACTTGCCATTGGCAGGTGAGCACAATGTCAATAATGCCTTAGCTGCTGCTGCCTGTGCGCATGCGCTAAATATTGAAGTAAGTGACATTGTGATTGGACTCGAAAACGCACGTCCTGCTAAAGGTCGTCTAAATAGCCAGATACTTGGTATGCATCGTCTTATTGATGATACTTATAATGCCAACCCTCATTCGGTACGTGCTGCTGCCAAAGTATTGGCTGCGCAAACAGGTACGCAGGTCATGGTGCTAGGCGATATCGGTGAGCTAGGAGAGGCGGCTATCAGTGAGCATCAAAGCTTGGGTCGTACTATTGCGACCACGGGTATCAACGTGCTGCTTTGTGTGGGCGAGTATGCCCCTTATACCGTTGCGGGTGCGCAAGAGGTGTCTGATATCAGTGCTCATGCCTTTGCTGACAAAGACAATCTATTACAGTATTTACAGCCGTATTTGCAAGCGCAACAAGCTAAGCCTTGTACTGTGTTGTTCAAAGGCTCTCGTTCCATGGGAATGGAAACACTTATTCATGCGCTAGTAGAGGAGTAGGCGGTGTTAGTTTGGTTGTTCGGCTGGCTTGGCCAGTATTATACGCCGTTTTCTGCGGTTTCTTCGTTGACGCTGCGAGCATTGCTTGCCGTTGTTACCGCCCTTGTATTTAGTATGATGTTTGGTGGCCGTGTCATTCGGCACTTGCGTTCGCTCAAATATGGTCAGGCCATTCGTAATGATGGGCCTCAATCGCATTTGGCCAAGACTGGTACGCCAACCATGGGCGGGGTATTAATCCTAAGTGCGATTGGTATATCGACGCTACTATGGGCACGACTAAACAATCCTTATGTTTGGATTTTGCTCGTGGTTATGGTTATCTTCGGCGCCGTAGGTTGGGCAGATGATTGGCTAAAAATAAAGTACAAAGATCCAAAAGGCTTAATCGCTCGCAAAAAGTATTTTTGGTTGTCTATGGGTGCATTGTTTGTCGGTGTGTCTTTGTATTATATCGCCACGCTACAACCAGATATTAATACCACGCGTGAGATGCAGGATCTGCTATTGCCAGTATTCAAAGACTGGATGATTCCATTTTCAGCAGTGCCATTTGGTATTGGCTTCATCATCTTTACCTATTTTGTGATTAATGGCGCTTCTAACGCAGTCAATCTAACCGATGGTTTGGATGGTTTGGCGATTTTGCCAGTCGTTCTCGTCGCTGCAGGTTTGGGTGCGATGGCCTATGTATCAGGCGATGTGCGCTTTGCTGATTACTTGCATGTACCTTATATTCCTTACAATTCCGAAGTCATCATCGTCTGTGGTTCAATGGTCGGAGCAGGTCTTGGTTTCTTATGGTTCAACGCGCATCCAGCACAAGTCTTTATGGGTGATGTTGGCGCGCTAGCGCTAGGTGCAATGCTAGGTACTATTGCCGTGATGACCCGCCAAGAGATTGCCTTTGCGATTATGGGTGGTTTGTTTGTCGCAGAAGCGCTATCGGTGATGTTGCAAGTTGGCTCGTATAAACTGCGCAAAAAACGCGTCTTCCGTATGGCACCGCTGCATCATCACTTTGAGGAAATTGGCTGGAAAGAAACGCAAGTGGTGGCGAGATTTTGGATCATTGCCATTATTCTTGTCATCCTTGGGCTAATGACGCTAAAGCTACGTTAAGCTATAACAATCGAATATCTATATGGATATCAATTTGCAAAAATCCAGAAAGCCGTTTCAATCATGATTGAGACGGCTTTTTGTCGCTCAAGACACATGAATTTTGTTAGAATGCGAAGCATATTGCTATCAATTTGAGATGCCCGTGTCGTTATTTATTTGTCCACTTTGTCAGTCACCACTACAGCCTGCCGCCGATACTTGGCGCTGTGATGGCAGTTTGAATCCCAAACAGACTTCACATCCCTTTGATGTAGCGCGTCAAGGCTATGTCAACCTGCTGCCAGTACAACATAAAAAGTCCAAAGCACCTGGGGATAGCCAAGAATCTATCGATGCACGTAAGCGGTTTTTAAATCATGGTCACTACGCACCACTCCAAAACCTAATTAGTCAAAAAATGGCAGAATTGCTGTCTAACGATGAGCTCATAAACGAGCAAGATAGCAAGCCGGTCAATTGGCTCGATATTGGCTGCGGAGAAGGCTATTACACACAGGCAATGGCGCAAACGGGCTCAGATGTTATAGATACGCTGATAGCTGCTGACATCAGTAAGCCTGCAGTGGTTGAGCTGGCCAAAGTCAGTAAACTAGCAGGTCATCTATGGTATCAGCCGCGCAAAGAAGATACTGCCAAGACGACAGCGATCTATCCATTAGTGACCAGTGCTGCACATCTACCGTTACGCCCGCACAGTATGACGGGTATTAGTAGTATCTTTAGCCCTATTTTGCCCGAGGCATTCGACAATGTATTGATGGATGATGGCTATTTAATCATTGCCAAACCTGATATCGGGCATTTGGCAACGATGCGTGATGCGCTATTTGATGATGTGCGTGAGCATGATTCTGATAAATTTTTGCAAGAATTAGCACCGTATTTTACGTTGGCTGAGACTTGCCGTGTCAGTAAGGAGCTGACATTATCCGCAGAGAATTTGGCTGATTTGATGACGATGACACCTTATGCGTACCGTGCCCGCAGCGAAAAAAGGCAAGCGCTACTGGCAGCCGTAGAAACAGCAGCATTTAGCACAAAGGCAAAGTTTGTGGTTTATATTTTGCAGAAAACGTCTGTTTAGCACATTTAGAGCATAGCAGTATGAAGTATTGCCATGCTCGTTTTAAACATTAACCAGAAATTTCTAATGAGTTAGGTTTTTCGAATAGCAGAAAGGTCGATACAGAAGTTTTAGCCTAACCGTCTCTGTATTTGCATTATTTATCAATCAGCTAGTCATTCGCGTTTTTATAAATATCCTGTCTACGATGCTTACCGATAAAGCGTAAATACGCTGCCATTTAACCAAACATTACGCCAACACTTAACATGCCTTTAAGCGCGCATGCCCTCGTAACAATCGCAACCTTTCTTCAAGTTTCATAAATCTACTTAATACTAGAATCATTTATCATTCTCTTTGTCGATAGAGTAAAGCTTTATCACGATAGTTCATTTAACACTAAGTGAATTATCTATAACGACACTAAATATAAATTCAAAGGAATAAAATGATGAAAAAGATACTAGGGCGTGTCTTCAATTCATCTTACAATGAACGATAGTACACGCCAGATAAAGCATTGACTTAAAATTACGCGCTAACTTCTCATAGCGAGTGGCGATACTACGAAAGTGTTTAAGCCTTGCAAAC
>NZ_JASDCR010000025.1:0-52272 GCF_030407795.1 Psychrobacter sp. APC 3279
TGACTAAGCTGATAGCTTCAAGTTTGAATTCTCGGGTGTATTCTCTGCGTTTGGTAGTCATACTAGTTTTCCTCTTTGAGTTAGTATAACCCCTTATAGACTGTCCAATTTTATTATGCCACTACAATTCAGCCCATATAGGTCCCAAAAAACTTTAGAGCAAGTAAGTTACGCAACTCTAGGAGATGCTAGAAGTACGAATTATTCAGTCACAATAGCTCTTGATATTAAACAATCATGATTTACCGATGTCTAAATCACTAATACAATTAAATCAGCCGAATAAGACATAGCAATGAGAGAAAGATTGTCTAGATAGAAGACTATCTGACTTGCTGAACAATTTTATTACTACTGATAGGAGCTAGTATGGAAGATTCTAAATTTGAAGCATCGATTACCGATGATCGTCCTATCCTCGTTAGCAAACAAGAAATAGAAAAGCGCCGCCGCATTAACTTTGATACTTTGGGCAGCTTCGCAGTCGATAATATTCCTATTAACCCAGATACTCAGCACATCTTTCAAGACTTTGAGGAAGGTAAAATTGCAACTAGCAAGGAAGTAAAAGCTTTGCTACATGCTCACTATACTAAGATAGCGCTCGAAGATAATTAGCTCTTATAGTTTGAGCCCGACGTTGCTAAGCTATTATAGTATTGCTTTTCACAGCCAGTATCGAAAGATGAAACATAATTAATTGTGCTATTCAATCATATTTATCAAATCATTTCACCTATGTAAGATTACTAGTCCAGTATCACTAACTCTCGTCCAGCCATCTCCGAAATAAAGAATAACTATTCTGCCCACAAACATAATAATGCTATAGCTAGTCAGCTTATTCGCTTAGTGAATAGATAAGCATTAAGACCTAATATCACCGTGGTGAATTACATCCTTGGGTCTGCTTCTATCTACACTCGCGTGCTTTAATATTACCATCATTATATCCGTGTTCATATGATTCGATATCTTGCAACTGACAATACTATGTGCAAAGACGTTAATGATAAACATGAATAGCAGAAAACTACTTTTACTTCTACCTATCTGACATAGATAAAATCTACTGGATTAGAGGATGGTACGATTGATCAAAAGTAACCATTAATAGATAGACGTAGCGAAGCGCATCATGTCCGCGTTTATAGCTTAGATAGGATGATATTAGAAAGAATGCTTCTGAAGATGTGAAAGATACCTGAAAAACTTAATTGTTATGATACCTAATTGATAGAACGACCATTATCTTTTGGATAGGTAAAAGTGATTTGTTCTGATAGGTTGTAATAATCACCGAAGTGATAGTTTTAATTTAGATGCCTACAAATAATATAGCGATGTACACTATTAGAATAAGAGGTTTCTAGCATGTCAACCTATAAGGAGATGTGTGAATTTCATGTAAAGCACTGGCGAAAAAGCCATGAGCGAACTCAATTCTGGCAGGTTTATCATTTTGAGCTGGAAAATACTCGGGTTCTCCATCACTACGAACCAATATAACTTGCTGATCAACGAATAAAGTATTAAATAAATGTATGAGCCAATCGGTAGCTAGTCGTTCGCTATCAATTATCAATTCTGCTGTGTGAGTATTATCAAATTGAGTAATAGACAACTCTTGCCACTGACTTCTGCATTCATTTAAATACTTATCTTTATCAAGATGCAGTTTGTTATTGGCTGAATTTTCAGTATGACTCCCTAACTGAGTAAGCTGTTGCAGCAAAGAACTTGCTTCAGCAGGAGGAAGTAAGTCAGAAAAATTAATTTTGTTATCGGATAGATTCATAGAGAAGACATTGACTTAATAAATACTAAAGACAAAAAACTTTAGGTAAAAAGGTAAGTAGTAAAAGAGCTTAAACAAATTTACTATCAAAAAATCTTAACATACTAGCGCTAGCAGAATATGGCACTTTCCGTTAGTATGGCAGGCAATATTATACACCGTTTTTATGAATGAGGCCGCGCATGTCAAGCACTCCAGAAACTAAACCGTCAACACCTCACGCTGACAATAAAAAAGCGCCTGTATCTACTGGCATGCCTGAGCATATTTCTTTAGATAAGTGGGCAGACACTGGTTATGAATGGTCAGGAGAGGTAAAACCAAGCTCGTTTGATCGTCTTGCTACTACTCTGAGCACTGAACATGAGCAGTCAGATATACAGCTCAACGCTAACTTGTATCGTCGTAACAACGTCTTGCATTTAGCATTTACTTTGACAGGTGATGTTTGGCTAACTTGTCAGCGCTGTTTACAACCAATCGCTATAGACTTGTCTGATGATTATGACATCGCGCTACTCGAAAACGATAGCCAGGTTCGCCTAGTCAAAGATGAACAAGATTATTTATTACTGGATGAAATCGTCACCGAGCAATCTCCAGAGCGTCTTCTACCATTTAAGAAATTGGTAGAAGACGAGATCTTGCTCAAAACACCAATGGCACCAAAGCACGACGATTGTGAGATGTCTGTTGAGCAGTTTGGTGAAATACCAGAAGAAGAGGAAGGTGAAAATCCTTTTGCTGCTTTAGCTTCGCTAAAAGGCAAACTATAAGCGCCAAAACTATCTACTCGATGCATTTAAAAAACCTTTTATCAGCTTTGTACAGAAGAGTGCGAGGCAGGGCTTTATTAATTTAATAAACATGCGTATAATGTCCGGTTTATTGCATTCGAGCAACCTGTTGCTTGCTGATAGAAACTGACTGGGTAAATTTTTTATAAAATTCAGCCTTGGTCAGTGCTTTATGTGAGTGGCAATCTATTTAACTAATGATGCTTAAGACTTAGGTTGTTGTGATTATATAGCCTCTGTCAGTATCGACTTAAGCTGAATTTCAAGCTTATCCCTTTTAAGTATAGGAGCTATATCATGGCTGTTCAAAAAAGTCGTAAAAGCCGTTCTCGTCGTGACATGCGCCGTTCACATCACCGTATGGAAATTGCTGAACTAAGCGTAGATGCTACTACTGGTGAAAAACATCGTCGTCATCACATGACTAAAGATGGTTTCTACCGTGGTCGTCAACTGTTCAAAGTCAGCCAAGACGCCTAAGACATTGGCTCTATGATAGCTTAGGCGAAGATGATAATAGTACTGGTGACTATTATTGTTTTTGCCTAGTTATTATTAGTCAATAAGCTTTGAGCTAAAAAAAGCCAAGTTATTTCGCTATCATATATTATGTGGCTGGATAACTTGGCTTTTTGTTATTTATAACTAGACTTATTGCTTAATTCGCTTGTTATTTTTAGTAGATTTAAAAATGTGCTGATATAATCTGCTCGTTTAATTTGGGCAGCGTTACTCTTGCTGTTTGGTTTGCGTCCGCTATGATAATCGTGTCTGTCAGTGTATAGTTTACTGACAATCCGTTTTCTTGCATAAATATTTGAAGTAGCGGATTTGTATAACATCTAATAATATAATACACCCCATTGTTTTTAGGGATATTTCTAATCAGATAAGGAATATTGGTTATGGCTTCTGTACCCGATATGGTAAAAAAGCAACCCGCTCGTATCGCGGTTATTTTTCCTGGACAAGGATCTCAAGCAGTCGCAATGACGAGTGAGCTTGCCGAAATCTATCCAGAGATACGTGATACATTTACCGAAGCGAGTGATGCGCTTGGCGAGGATTTGTGGGCAATCTGTCAGGACGAAGAAAAACTCAATCAAACCCAATATACTCAGCCTGCGCTTTTGACAGCTAGTATTGCTATTTGGCGTGTCCTACAACAAAAAATAGAAGAGACGCCTTGTTATTTAGCTGGTCACTCTCTGGGCGAGTACAGTGCCCTGTGTGCTGCCAATGTGATATCGCTGGGTGATGCAGTCACTTTAGTACATAAGCGCGGTCAGTTGATGCAAGAGGCCGTTGTAGGTGTTGATACTGCTATGGCTGCAGTATTAGGACTAGAAGATAACCGAGTCGAAAACCTGTGTGAGCAAGCAACCGAACACGTCGAAGATGCGGTAGTCGGTGCAGCCAATTTCAATAGTCCAGGACAAGTGGTTATCTCGGGTAACGCTGCTGGTGTTAATGCTGTTATTGATAAAGTCAAAAACACGGGCAAAAAATCTGTTCCTCTAAAAGTGAGTGTGCCATCTCATTGCGCACTTATGGAACCTGCCAGCAATGCATTGGCTGAGATACTAGCGGGTATCAAGTTTGATCAGGCAACCATTCCTGTTATACAAAATCGCTATGCACGCGTTGAAACCAGTGCGGTCGGTATTAAGCAAGCATTGACTGAACAGCTGAGCGAGCCAGTACTGTGGTCAAAAACCATGCAAGAGTTAGCTGACAAGCAAATCAATATCTTAATCGAATGTGGCAGTGGTAATGTACTGAGCAATTTGGCGAAGCGTCAGGCGCAGCCAATCGCCAGCTATCCTACTGACAAGCCTGCCCGTCTAGAAAAATTATTGGAGGTGTTATCATGAGCCGTACGATTACATTAGTGACTGGCGCTAGCCGAGGTATCGGCAAGGCAGTGGCCAAGCGTTTTGCTAAAGAAGGACATTTTGTCATTGGAACTGCGACCACTGAAAAAGGCGCTGAGCTTATCGATGACTACCTTCATGATACTGGTGGTATTGGTCGTGTTTTAGACGTACGTGATACTGCTCAAATTGACAAACTGTTTGAAGAGATTGAAAGCGTCTATGGTGCGGTACAAGTATTGGTTAACAATGCAGGTATCACCCAAGATGGTTTATTGATGCGCATGAAAGATGAAGATTGGGAAAATGTTATCGATACCAATCTGACATCAGTATATCGTATGAGTAAACGTGCCGTACGCGGTATGATGAAAGCACGCCGCGGCCGTATTATTAATATTACCTCTGTCGTCGCTCAAATGGGCAATGCAGGCCAATCTAACTATGCGGCGACCAAAGCTGGCGTAGAAGGGTTTAGCCGTACGCTTGCACGTGAGATTGGTTCACGCCAAGTGACCATCAACTGCGTGGCACCAGGTTTGATCGAAACGGATATGACAGATGAGCTTGATGAGCGCCTATTGAACTCTATGTTAGATGCTGTACCTATCAGTCGTCTTGGTCAGCCAGAGGACATCGCTGCAGCTGTACATTTCCTAGCTAGCGATGAGGCCAGTTATATCACAGGTGCTGTCATTCCTGTCAATGGTGGGATGTATATGTAGTCAATATACGAGCGTTACATAGTTATAATAAAAAACTGTGTGAACGAGTGTAAACTATAATAAAGGGTGCTATAATGACGGATACTTTTGAGTCAAAGCCCTGTATGATAACAGGGCTTTATTAGACATCAGACAGACTGTATAACATGTCATAGAGTACTCAGACAGCATTGCTGGTCTGGCAAACGCATTTTATATACCATGCTATAGCGTTAAATAAGGCGATATAGCAGTTTATTAAAAATAATAGATGATAACGGAGTGATCTACATGAGTAATGATATCGAGCTAAGAGTAAAAGCAGCAGTAGCTGAGCAACTAGGTATGAATGTTGAAGACATCAACAACGATGCTTCATTCATGGAAGACCTAGGTGCAGATTCTTTAGACCTAGTTGAATTGGTTATGTCATTTGAAAGTGATTTTGGTATCACTATTCCTGATGAAGATTCTGCAGAATTGACTACTGTTCAAAAAGCAATCGATTACGTACAAGCCCAACTATAATCTGCTACTTATTTAGCAGATTTATAATGCCGCTTATCTGATTAGATAGGCGGTTTTTTTATGGGCGCGTGATTACTATCTTTAAACGCAGCAATCGAATTTAACATTGACTACGTCAATTCAACATTATTCAACATACTATTACTATCTACATCGACTCCTTTTATCTATACTCATAATAGTAAGTCGTAGAAAAAGATGCCAGTTAGATTTTCAGTATATTGTCTGACTATGTGTTTTATTAAAAGAATGATAAATAATAATATTTCAAGGAGTAGATATATGGGTATGTTTAGCTTTGCAAAAGATATCGGTGATAAGATTTTTAACCGTGATGACGAAAAGCATGATGCTAAGACAGAAACGAAAGCAGATGCTAATACACCAGTACAAAGCAGTGAGCCGAGTGCACAATCAGTGGCTAATATTTTGTTGCGCCGTATTCAGCAGCAGAACCTCAATATCAGTAACCTAAAAATCAAATATAATGGTTCTACAGATACTGCAGAAATCAGTGGTAATGCTAAAACTCAAGCTGATCGTGAAAAAGCAATTATCGCTATCGGTAACGTGCAAAACGTTGCCAAAGTTATTGATAACATTGATATCGAAGAAGATGCACCTGAATCTACGATGTATACGGTAAAGTCTGGTGACAGTTTGTCTAAAATTGCTAAAGAAGTTTATGGTTCATCTGGCGATTATATGAAGATATTCGAAGCGAACAAGCCAATGTTATCTGATCCAGATAAAATCTATCCAGGTCAAGTATTACGCATTCCTAAGCCATAGCTCTAGAAGAAGCGTATAGAAAAATAGTATTTTAAATATGAAATTCTAATAAAAAAAGCCTCTTATTATTAAGAGGCTTTTTTTATTTTTTACACTTCAAATAAACACTTTATCTCAGGGATATTTGATAGTTATAAAGTGATTGGTTGATTGGTTGATTGGTTGATTGGTTGATTGGTTGATTGGTTGAGTCTAGCTTATTGTGCTGCTCAGCTAGAGCCCATTCGATATGCTCATCTAGCATGTCATTATGTAAGGTCAATTTAGATTTTAATTGTTCGACTACTTCTAAGTTGGCATTAGCGTTGCCAAGTCCGATAGCGATATTACGTAAAAAATTCACATAGCCGGTACGTCTAAGCGGGCTACCTTGAGTGTTATTCATAAAGTCGGCTTCTTGCCACTGCCATAGTTCAAGCAAGCTACTATTATCTAATCCATGCCTTGGTGCGAAGTCATCAACAGTAGTTAGATTGGCATAACGATTCCATGGACAGATTAACTGGCAATCATCACAGCCAAAAACCCGATTGCCTATAGCGCGTCTATATTTGGTATCGATGACGCCATCATGCTCGATAGTCAAATAAGAGATACAAGCAGAAGCGTTGAGCTCATGGGGCGCTACAATTGCTTGAGTAGGGCATATGTCAATACAAGCGCTACAACTACCGCAATGCTCCTTGACTGGTTTGTCATCGGGTAGCTCAAGGCTCAAAAATAGCTCACCGAGTACAAAAAATGAGCCAGCTTGCTTATTTATAAGTAGTGTATGTTTACCTGTCCAACCGAGACCTGCTGCATCTGCAATCGGCCGCTCAAAGATGGGCGCCGAATCGCTAAAAGGTCTAAACACAAATTCTTTCTCTGAACCGATATCCAAATGTTGCCATTCAGGAAGCATTGTTTCTATCTTCAAAGCCAATTGCTTTAAACGGCTACGCATTATCTTATGGTAGTCGCGCCCTCTTGCATAACGCGCGATGATGCCTTTATTAGGATGATCGTTATCAGTGACAGCACGCGGCGTCGGTGATTGAGTTAGATAATCCATACGTACGCTGATGATGGTCTTTGCGCCTTCGACTAGCTGATCAGGATGAGCGCGCAGATCATGATTATTATGCATAAACTGCAGTTGACCCTCATAACCTTTATCTAGCCACTTTTTTAGCTGTTCAATCTGCTGAGTAAACAAAGGATGATGCACAGATAAAAAACCACAATCAGCAAATCCTAGTGCCTGTGCTTGTGCTTTGATCCATTGCTTAACATCAGCTGTGGTTGCAAATACAGTTGGGTTCGTAATGGTAATTCTGTTTTTATCAGTAGGCATAGAGAGTAGGTACTTATTAGATGGTTTTCTCATTTGTTTTAATCAGATTATTCATATCTGACAATCAGAGATAATGTAAATACGGCTATGATAAGCCAGTGAGCAATGAGTGCAAGTATAAAAGAAAATAAACTCACATTCATATTGATACATAAGTCGAGGTAAGCTTTTGCTAAGCTGATATGAGAGATGAGCAACCAAATTTAGATAAAATAAAAAATGAGTAGAAACACCAAGGATAAGTTATGAGAAATAATATCAATCTATCACCTATAAAAAATACAAAACCTATTGCGCTATATAATAGTGAGCAGGTTTATGCGATGGAACAGGCTTGGTTTGCAGAGGGGTACGACAGTTTTGGTTTGATGAAACAAGCCGCTTGGCAAATGACACAGCAAATAGAGCAGATTTATGAGCAAAGAAACGTCAGTGCTAGCCATTCTGCCAATACTAACGTTTATCACCGTAGTGCTCATCCACGTCGAGCAAGTATCTGGGTAGGGAAAGGTAACAATGGTGGTGATGGCTGGCTTATCGCTCATTATTTACAGCAAGCTGGCTGGCAGGTAGAAGTAATAACAGTTGGCTTTAGTGAAAATGATTTTGTTATCGATGATCAATCAGTAACTTCTAAAACTCTTAGCGATAAAGGTAGCGACAGTGAAAATATAGCGGACGCGACAAAGGCATTACAGATAGCTTTAGCTAGCAGTTGTCACTATCAACGATTTGAAGATATTATTGATGACGATGATGTAAATAAAAGAAACTTGCTAGCTGATGTTTATATCGATGCATTATTTGGTATTGGCTTAGATCGCGCACCAGAAGGCGTTTATGAATTAGCTATCAATACCTTCAATAGTCTTACTCAGAAAAATAACGCACTGGCAATAGCAGTTGATATTCCGAGTGGGTTAGTGGCCTCTACTGGTGAAGTGTTCGAGCGCATAGCAATACAAGCTGACGTGACTCTATGTTTGATTGCGCGTAAGTTTGGTCTGCATACCAAAGATGGTACAGACTATAGCGGAGACATAGTCGATATACCGTTGATACCTCATCAAGAGGTGTGTCAGCAAACAGCTAGCCATCATATGATAGCTCAGAAAAATGCCAGTCAAGCATTTGAGCCAGTTGCTACGCTGCTGACGGCTGCACATAGTATGAAGCCGCGTCGCCAAAACAGCTATAAAGGTAGCTATGGTCATGTGCTAGTCGTTGGCGGAAATCGTGTTGATGGCTCTCAAGGTATGGGCGGTGCTGCCATACTGTCTGCGGCCAGTACGATGGCGACAGGTGCCGGTAAAATAACAGTTGCCTGTCATGAGGCTTTTCATGGGTCACTATTGACCTCATTGCCAGATGCGATGACTATTAGTTTACATGACGCAAGTGGCGTAAAAGGTCTGATTAAGCAGGCCAGTGTCATTGCTATTGGGATGGGGCTTGGCCGTGATAAAAAAGCCAAAGCATTATTTATTGATTATGTACAGGCTGCTATAGAGAATAAAAAATCAATTGTGATCGATGCTGATGGTCTTTATCACTTGGCATCGCTGCACATGGATAATCATGAGCTAATAACAGAGCTACGAGAATACAGTACTAATCATAGGGTTTGCTTGACGCCACATAGTGGGGAAGCAGCTAGACTACTTGATCAAAAGATAAGTAAGATTGAGTCAAATAGACTACAAGCTATAAAACAGTGTGCTGCAACATATGGTGGTAACTGGGTATTAAAAGGGGCAGGATCGCTAGTGCTAGAACAAGAAGAGAGAAAAGAGCAAGTATACGTCTGTGATGTAGGGAATGCTGGCATGGCAACCGCTGGCATGGGTGATGTGTTATCTGGAGTGACCGCTGGACTATTGGCACAGCAAGATTTATCAGTAGAGGCGCGTAGCTTGCATCAAGCGGTTCTTATACATGGGTTTGCAGGAGATGTATTAGTCAATCAAGCGAATAGCAACACCAATACATTGCTAGTAGGGCAACGAGGGCTACAAGCTCAAGATATGCCAGCAGCCATTCGTCACGTAATGCAGCTTATGATAATTTGATATTTGCTTTCAGTAGGTCTGACTAGGTAGAAGGGTTGGAGCAATACTGAGTAATCGCTTGCTGAACGCGCTCGCGCTTAAGCTCAATCTCACGACCATCTAGATACTGACGTTTACCGTTAGCATCCATCTCATAGATACGGCCGCCTACATTTAGGTTGGTCAAGTTATTACGTAATGATTGGCAGCGCTGAGCATTAGCCTGAGCTTCTTGTTCTTTAATACGTGCTTCAAGTGCTGCTACTCGTTGTTCTTCTGCCGTTTGAGAATTGCTGCTTTGGTTAGGATCTGTTTTCCCTGCCATTTGTCCTGCGTTGTTCTGTCTACCGTCACTACGAAACTCAATCAGTTCAATATTTTTACCGACTTGGGGCGCATGTTGGCTATATTTTACTTCACCATGTGCACCAATAGATTTATAAACTTGAATGGCCTGACTGGCATTCATGGACAGCATTAGCATACACGCGGTACTCATCAACAGTTTGGCAGCGGTATATATCTTAGACGCATATGCCATAGTAGCAATCCTCTTATTTAATAAAAATCAAATGTATATGGGTGTAAATATAACACTTGAACATTTTATTGGTAGTAATAATGTATCGACTATCGATTCTAGCAAATAATACTTATCAATGTGTATTATTTAATAACTATTAGTTTGGGATAGGCTTTAGAAGTTTTTCTTGACAATAACTCGTAAACCATCGAATATAATAGCAGTTGATTGGTCAGTGAGCGGCTTTTACGATGTTGCCGTGGCACTTGAGAAAGAGAACTACAAGTTACTTATCGGTAGCTTACGCAGTTTTATTTCCTTTGTGATAATGATATAGCAAGCATAGTGGCATAACGACCACTATTGATAGCGTTACATTGTCTCCGGACTTATCTGTCTACAATGACTAAGATAAACTTATTATTTGGAATGTGCTAAATGTGTTTTTAGCAGTTGTATCAAACGCGATATAGTATGCTGTTAAGAGATTTCCCCAAAGCCTATTGTAAGTTTTAAAAATCTTATAATTTAGCATTGGCTATGAAGTTTTTTTGCTTGTGTATATCGATGCATCTGTACAAATAAAGTCACAATAGGTACTTGCTAGTATCGAACTTCAATAATAAGCGCCTTCTTTTATAGATGCACTCGCATTTTGTCACTGTATATCGATAAACATCCATCACAAAGCTGACCTAAAATACACTGCTATGTTTGATTAGTATTGTCCTATGAGACAGTTTTAATTAAACCTACTAGGCAGATATTCTTGATATGGACAAGGATTAGCGATGATTCAGTAAGTGAAAATAACGACAGCAAGTAATTATTTTTACTCATAGAATCCCGCAAATTCTCGCCGCAAAAAAAGGTGATGACAGTGACGCAAACCACGCAAAGTCCGAACATGACGGGACATACCCAAACGGGTAATGCCGCCAAAAATTTTGAACAAAAGCAACAACGTCTTGCAGAAGGTAGCGCACAGCCTGTGATGCTATCGGGCGCTGAAATGCTGGTGCAAGCACTGACTGACGAAGGTGTCGAATACATCTTTGGTTATCCAGGTGGCGCGGTCTTACACATTTATGATGCGCTGTTTCAGCAAGAAGATATTGAGCACATCTTAGTACGTCACGAGCAAGCAGCTGGCCACATGGCCGATGCTTATTCGCGAGTGACTGGTAATACTGGCGTCGTGTTGGCCACATCAGGCCCTGGTGCGACCAATACCGTGACAGCTATTGCTACTGCCTTTATGGACTCTGTACCAATGGTTGTAATCGCAGGACAGGTGCCAAGCAGCCTAATCGGCGAAGATGCTTTCCAAGAAACAGATATGGTAGGCGTATCACGTCCTATCGTTAAGCATAGCTTCCAAGTACGCCATGCTAGCGAAATTCC
This sequence comes from Psychrobacter sp. APC 3279, assembly GCF_030407795.1. Lineage (NCBI taxonomy): Bacteria > Pseudomonadati > Pseudomonadota > Gammaproteobacteria > Moraxellales > Moraxellaceae > Psychrobacter > Psychrobacter sp. APC 3279. Next base: position 11,805 of record NZ_JASDCR010000025.1, read on the forward strand.
AATGATTGTAAAAAAGGCATTTTATATTGCCCAGACTGGTCGCCCAGGCCCTGTTGTCATTGATGTGCCAAAAGACATGACTGCGCCTAGCGAAAAATTCGCTTACGAATATCCAGAAGAAGTTTTTATACGCTCGTATCAGCCATCACTCAAAGGCCATAGCGGTCAAATCAAAAAAGCTATTGAAACGCTGTTAGCAGCGCAGCGTCCTGTTGTATATGCAGGCGGCGGTGTGATTTGGAGCAATGCGCACGAAGAGTTAACAGATCTTGCACATCGTCTGAATTTACCAGTGACCAATACCTTGATGGGTCTTGGTACATTCCCTGGCTCTGATCGTCAGTTTTTAGGTATGCTTGGCATGCACGGTACTTACGAAGCCAATATGAGCATGCATCATGCTGATGTGATTTTGGCTGTCGGCGCGCGTTTCGATGATCGTGTGACTAACAACGTTAAAAAATTCTGCCCTAATGCAACCATCATTCATATCGATATCGATCCTGCGTCAATTTCAAAAACGATTCTTGCGCACATTCCTATCGTAGGCGATGTGAAGTCGGTCTTAACGGACATGCTAGAGATTGTTGGTCAAGACAAGCAGTTAGAGCAGCACGCACTGCTCGATTGGTGGTCACAAATTAATGAGTGGCGTAAGCGTCATGGTTTGCGCTATGACACCAGCACAGATAATGGGATTAAGCCACAAAGTGTCGTACAAGCTCTAGATAAAGTGACTAACAGTAACGCTATTATCACAAGTGACGTCGGTCAGCATCAGATGTTTGCGGCACTTTACTACACTTACAATGAGCCACGTCAATGGCTGAATTCAGGTGGTCTTGGTACCATGGGTGTTGGTCTGCCGTATGCAATGGCTGCCAAACTTGCCAATCCTGAGCGTGATGTGGTTTGTATCACGGGTGAAGGCTCTATTCAGATGAATATCCAAGAGCTATCAACCTGCTTGCAATATAACTTACCAGTTAAAATTCTGAACATTAACAATGCGCAGCTAGGTATGGTGAAGCAGTGGCAAGATATGCTGTATGAAGGTCGTCATGCCCAGTCTTATATGAATTCCTTACCAGACTTTGTCAAATTGGCTGAAAGCTATGGTCATGTCGGTATCAAAATTACTGACCCTGCGACTATGGAAGCACAATTGGCTGAAGCAATGGCTATGAAAGACAAACTGGTATTTATCGATGTTTACGTCGATCGTAATGAGCATGTATATCCAATGCAAATCGCTGGACAGGCCATGCGTGATATGTGGTTAACAAAAGGGGAGCGTACCTAATGCAACAACAACATCTGATTTCGGTATTGATGGAAAACGAAGCGGGTTCGTTGTCGCGGTTAGTCGGCTTGTTCTCACAACGTGGCTACAATATCGAAACTTTGAACGTCGCACCTACTGATGACCCAAGTATTTCACGTCTAACGGTTACGACCATTACGTCACCTGAAAGAATTGAGCAGATCACCAAACAATTGCATAAATTGATTGAAGTGGTTAAAGTGCTTAATCTGACAGAGAACGTACACGTTGAGCGTGAATTGATGCTCATTAAAGTCCGTGCAACAGGCGGTGTTCGTGAAGAGATCAAACGTAGCGCAGATATTTTCCGCGCACAAATCGTCGATGTAAATTCGAACTTATATACGATTCAAATCGTGGGTGACAAAGCCAAACTTGATGGTTTTATCGATGTGATTGGCCGTGAGCGCATTATGGAAGTGGTTCGCTCAGGTGTGATTGGTATTGCCCGCGGTGAAAAGACTCTAAGCATTTAATTATTTATCAAACCAGTTTAAACCAATATTTATTTATATAATCAACAAAGCGCTTATCTTAGTTATTATATTGACTACAGCATAAGCGTTTACTATCCATGGCAAGCCATGATTGAGAACAAGGACTCTATTTATGAACGTTTATTATGACAAAGATTGTGACCTATCTATTATCCAAGGTAAAAAAGTTGCCATTATCGGTTATGGTTCACAAGGCCATGCACACGCGCTTAACCTACAAGATTCAGACGTCGATGTAACTGTTGGTCTACGTGCAAACTCAAGCTCATGGAAAAAAGCTGAAAATGCTGGCCTAAAAGTCGCTGAAGTGGAAGAAGCGGTAAAAGCTGCTGACGTTATCATGATTTTGACGCCTGATGAGTTCCAAAAAGAGCTTTATAATGATGTGATCGAGCCAAACATCAAAGAAGGCGCTACACTAGCTTTTGCTCACGGTTTTGCAATCCATTACAACCAAGTGGTACCACGTGGCGATCTTGATGTCATCATGGTTGCACCAAAAGCACCAGGTCATACTGTACGTTCAGAGTTCGCTAAAGGCGGTGGTATCCCTGATCTTATCGCTATCTATCAAGACGCTTCTGGTCAAGCCAAACAGTTAGCATTATCGTATGCTGCTGGCGTTGGTGGTGGTCGTTCAGGCATCATTGAAACAACGTTCAAAGATGAGACTGAAACGGATCTATTCGGTGAGCAAGCCGTACTTTGTGGTGGTGCAGTAGAGCTAGTTAAAATGGGCTTTGAGACGCTAACAGAAGCGGGCTATGCACCAGAAATGGCTTATTTCGAATGCCTACATGAGCTAAAGCTTATTGTTGACTTGATGTATGAAGGCGGCATCGCTGACATGAACTACTCAATCAGTAACAACGCTGAATACGGCGAATATGTTACTGGCCCTGAGGTTATCAATGAGCAGTCACGTGAAGCCATGCGTAATGCACTAAAACGCATCCAGTCTGGTGAATACGCGAAGATGTTCATCTCTGAAGGCGCAACCAACTACCCATCAATGACTGCGCGTCGTCGTAACAACGCTGATCATCAAATCGAAATCACTGGTGCTAAGCTACGTGGCATGATGCCATGGATCGGTGGTAACAAAATCATCGATAAAGACAAAAACTAAATCTTATTCAGATAAAAGTTTTATTCAGATAAAAATCTGATTTAGATGCAGTAGCCCGTGTTATCACTTGATAGCATGGGTTTTTTTATGCAAAGTATTTGATAGATGCTTTTCGCTTTTATTTGAATCAGGGTTATCGGTTGAAAACCATTAATTGCTACCCAATATAAGCAGGCACCTTAACATTGGCAAAAGTGCCTTTACGATCAAAATTCATCGTTGTTCTTACCCGTTTCTAATTATTCGAAGCGGGCGGATGCTTTATTCTCACTTTCTATAGATAATAGGTTGTATGCTGTGCAAATATCTTATTCAGACTGGCTAACGCCGCAATTCGTATATATTACTCTTAGCGCTGTGGTAGCAGTTTTAATTTGGATAGAAGGGGAGATGCTCAAACAGACCGACGGTAAACTGCCTCAATCTAAATTCTTCAAAGTCAGTTCATTGTTAGATACCCTATGGTTCTTCATATCAGTGGTAATTTTATACATTATTGATTTGACCCCATTAGCTATTGCAGTACCTGCTGCATATGGCATATACACGACCTTTGGTTGGATATATGGTACCAAGCTACTTAAGCGCAAAGGCATCCCTGACTCTCCTAAAGACTTAGTCATTCCATCAAAATATATTGCCTATAGTCAGTCATTTTCATTGGTGTTTTTTGCGTTATGTTTGCTCGTATTGAGTTCAGCATGGCTACCGACATCACCATTGCAATGATTGATATTCCAACCTACTATCATCTATGTCGACTTATTTCATTAGTGGTTTGCTGATGAAGTTGTAGTAAATCTATAAATAAAAACTATTTTATATCAATAGGATATGGAACTGATTACTATCGATGTTAGCTTGTAACAATGGTTAGTATTTATTTACAAAAATCAGCAATTTAGACTGTTCCTACCATGGAAAACTGTTATAATCAGACTGTACTCAAAATATTTGAGGTAAAAAATACAGATTTTCTTTAAGATTATCTAGCGTTTTTGGCCGCCGCATTTAGCAGAAAATATTAGGGTATATATCAATTAATCGGTGATGACACAAGTCTCGCCAACAGTTAAAGAGTCAGGAAAATTTATGTCAGATAAAGTTGAAGGCACTGTAAAGTGGTTTAATGAAGCTAAAGGTTTTGGTTTTATCGCTCAAGACAACGGCGGACAAGACGTATTCGCTCACTACAGCGCTATCCAAGGTAACGGTTTCAAAACTCTAGCCGAAGGCCAAAAAGTGTCTTTCATCTTAGGTGATGGCAAAAAAGGCCCACAAGCTGAGCAAATCGAAGCTATCTAATCTCATTTATTATTAGGTTAACTGCTTGTCAGTAAACTTAATGACAATAAGATTATCAATATGCATTGATTACTTTGTTTGTTAAAACAATAAAAATACTGTATCGACTTTAAAAAGAAGCAACCTCTTATCAGGTTGCTTTTTTTATGGGACTTGTTTGGTATGACAAAGTGTTGCTAATGTAAAGTGCTATTGATTTTGACGGTTAACATCATCAGGTAATAACGAACAATAATTTAATAAAGATGTAATAGATAAGGTTGTATTATGAAGTGGGAAAACTGGCTTTCAATTGACTGGCAACAGGTGCTCGGGATTTCCTTATCCGCTATAGGCTTTTATGTAGGGCTGATGTTGTTTACTCGATTGATGGGTTTACGCAGTTTTTCCAAGTTATCAAGCCATGATTTTGCAATGACGGTGGGTATTGGTAGTATATTGGCGTCGACGGTATTGTCAGATAAGCCCTCTCTATTTCAAGGGTTATTTGCTGTCGCAGTATTATTCTTGATTCAGGGCGTTATCTCAGTTATCAGACGCAAAATAAAACCGCTAAAAGCTTTGATAGATAATCAAGCTATTATCCTAATGGCTCATGGTGAATATTTAGAAAATAACTTAAAAGAGGCTAATCTTAGCACTAGTGATGTTCAGGAAGTGCTACGTAAAAATGGTATCAAAGCGAAAACAGAAGTGTTTGCAGTGATTATGGAGACGACAGGTGATATGAGTGTCATCAAGAATAACGACGTTGAACCTGATTGGTCTTTATTTGACGATATACGTGATAGCGAATTATTGCTTGGTGCTAGTAAGAATGGTAAGCCGCAGGTCTGACTCGATTAACTATTCTTATCCGTTAACTTTGAAGAGATAAATAATAACAAAATATTAAGTAAACCTAAGGTTTAGAATGCTATAAAGGTACAAGCATTTTGAGCTGTTGAACCATGAAAATCATGAAATGATGCGCTTATAGACTATTTATTATAGAGTGTTGACAAATTTATGACGCATTATTCACGGCGTTGTCTTGACCTTATCTGCCTGCTGACGCAAGATACATAGGTCTGATAATAACGGTTGGCTTAGCTTTAGCAGATTTCATTAGTAAGAGATACAATGCTAATATGCTCTTAGATATTGGCTTATCTTTCTTAGTTAACAATATTCTGTTGATGTAGTAATAACCTTGAGCAGTATTTTGAACGACAATTTGAACCACAACGAACCTTTGGTTCTTAACTGACAATTTTTAACTCATAACATTAATAAACGAGGAACGTATGAAAGCATTAGTAGCGGTCAAGCGTGTCATTGATTATAACGTAAAAGTTCGTGTAAAAGCCGACAACTCTGGTGTTGACTTATCAAACACTAAAATGTCAATCAACCCTTTTGATGAAATCGCAGTAGAAGAAGCGGTTCGTCTGAAAGAAGCTGGCGTCATTGATGAGATCATTGTTGCTTCAATCGGTCCAAAAGAGTCACAAGAGCAGATTCGTGCAGCCCTAGCGCTAGGTGCAGACCGTGGTGTGTTAGTCGTAAGTGACGAAAAACCATATCCACTACAAGTTGCTAAGATTCTAAAAAGTATTGCTGAAGCTGAAAGCACTGATATTATCTTATTAGGTAAGCAAGCGATTGATGATGACAACAACCAAACTGGTCAGATGCTAGCGGCATTGATGGGTATCGGTCAGGGCACATTTGCATCAGAAGTAAAAGTTGAAGGCGACAAAGTAAACGTAACGCGTGAAATCGATGGCGGCCTACAAACAGTTGCTCTTGATTTGCCAGCAGTCATCACGACTGACCTCCGTTTGAATGAGCCACGTTATGCTAAATTGCCTAACATCATGAAAGCAAAGAAAAAGCCACTTGATGAGAAAACGCCAGCTGATTTCGGTGTTGATATGACATCTAAGCAAGAGATTATTAAAGTCGTGCCACCTGCTGACCGTAAAGCTGGTATTACAGTAGGGTCAGTTGATGAGTTGGTCGATAAGCTAAGAAACGAAGCAAAAGTCATTTAATGTTTTAATGATTGGATACTTCGCTACGGCATATCCTGTACAAGGTTAAGAATTTGAAGGCTATAAGTTTGACTGCTTTATTTCATATTAAACGATAGTTGCTTAAATAGCTTTGTACACAAACAACCGCATGAATAGATAATACGAATATATAAAGGACTAAAACCATGGCAATTTTGGTATATGCAGAACATGACAATGCCAGTCTCAAAAAGGCAACTTTAAACACCATCGCTGCTGCTAAACAAATGGGTGATGATATCCATGTATTGGTTGCTGGTAGTGGTAGCCAAGCTGTTGCGGATGAAGCGGCAAAAGCAGAAGGCGTGACTAAAGTACTATTGGCTGACAATGCTGCTTATGAGCATCAATTGGCAGGTAACGTGGCGCTATTAGTTGCTGATATCGCTGGTGATTACAGCCATATCCTAGCGGCTGCGACCACGACTGGCAAAAACTTTATGCCACGCGTTGCTGCGTTACTTGACGTCAGCATGTTGTCTGAAATCTCAGGTGTAGTAGATGCGCAAACGTTTGAGCGTCCTATCTATGCAGGTAATGCAACGGCGACAGTAAAAACCACAGAAGACAAAGTGGTACTAACAGTACGTACCACTGCGTTTGACCCAGTGGCAAGCGAAGGCGGTTCAGCTACTGTTGAAACTATCGACAATGTACAAGAAACTGGTAAAGCTAGCTTCGTTAACGAAGAAATGGCTAAGTCTGATCGTCCAGAATTGACGTCAGCTGGTATCGTTGTTTCTGGTGGTCGTGCATTGGCAAACGGTGAAAACTTTACCAAGTACATTGAGCCATTGGCTGACAAGCTAGGCGCTGCTGTTGGTGCATCACGTGCCGCTGTTGACGCAGGCTATGTACCAAATGATATGCAGGTCGGTCAAACGGGTAAAATCGTTGCACCGCAGCTATATATCGCAGCTGGTATCTCAGGCGCGATTCAGCATTTGGCTGGTATGAAAGATTCTAAAGTCATCGTTGCTATCAACAATGACCCAGAAGCACCTATTGCTAGCGTTGCTGATTACTTCTTAGAAGCTGATCTATTCGAAGCATTACCTGAGCTAACTAGTAAGGTTTAATATATAGTCACAGAACTACTAAACGGCTATGGCGTTACCCTCCTTAGATGTACTACTTGTACAATCTGCAGTCGGCTGCCTTGTATCCGTTTTAGACTTCTTTGACTATATCAGTAGTAGACAGATAATAAAAAACCCACTATCAATTGGTAGTGGGTTTTTTTATGCTTGATAGATTGGGTTCTGATAGTAGTTATAAATGCAGGCTAAGAGTATTGTCTTTGGCGTAAGGTCTCATACAGGCATAAAGACCCTGCAATCGCTACATTTAAGCTCTCTTGACCATTTGGCTGCGGTAAGGCTATCGGCGTGGCACATTGCATTAGCTCATCGCTAACGCCTTGACCTTCATGACCCATAATCCAAGCCACAGGCGCAGATAAGTCGTGCTCGTAAATGATAGTATCTGTATGTGAGCTAGTCGCCAAAAGCGGCACTTGTACTTGATCCAAAATATCTTGCGTACTCAAGCCCTCATAGATAGTCAGGGCAAACTGTGCACCCATACCTGCTCGTAGCGTCTTGGGAGACCAAGCTTGAGCAGTCGCACTGGTACATAAGATATTGCGGATACCAACGGCTGCAGCTGTGCGTAGTAGCGTACCAACATTCCCACTATCCTGCACGTCGTTCAAGATTAAGCAGTCCTCATCGATCATCGATAGGCTAGGCGTTGGTACTTTGATTATCGCCATGATATCGATGCCAGTACCCAAGCTACGAATACTCTCATAAAGTGCGTCTGACAAAGTAAGAATAGGCGTATAAGTGGGCAGGCGAGTCAATACCTGCTGAACTTCAGGGTGGCTACGCGCTGACTCAGACAGTAGTATCTGGACGAAAGGATAGTCACTACGCAGCGCAGCATCTATCAAATGGACGCCTTCTATGACTGTCTGACCGTTCTTTTTACGCTGGCGTGCTTGGGACAACAGTGCTTTTACAAGCTTCACAGTTGTGTTCTTATCTGAGGTAATCAGCTCGGTGGGATTTAATACCATAGTGGATCGCTTAGAGAAGGGTAAAGGAGTCGTTTAAATAACCAGCACAATGCTTATTAATTTAGTATTCTGCTGGCTGTTCTTAACAGGTGCGCTAATCAATTATTTTTCACAATAATTGACGTGTAAGTCTTTCACGTAATTGACTTCGTTTTTGCTACCGAGTACCACAGGAACACGTTGATGGATATCAGTCGGTTCGATATCTAAGATACGATTGACAGCGTCTGTCGCACCGCCACCCGCGCGCTCAATCAATAAGCTCATTGGGTTAGCTTCATACATCAAGCGTAGTTTACCCGCTTTATGAGCGTATTTGGTATCAAACGGATAAGTGAACAGACCACCGCGGCATAAAATACGATGGACGTCACCAACCATGGCGGCTACCCAACGCGTATTAAAATCGCGTCCACGTACACCTGTTTCACCAGCGATAAGTTCATCAATATATTGCTGCATCGGTGCACGCCAGTAGCGATAATTTGAGCTATTGATCGCATATTCGCTCGTATCGGCAGCGATTTGCACGTTATCTTCTATCAGCACATAGTCTTCAGTCTCTGGATCTAGGCTAAACATCACGACTTTGTCTGCGATGGTTAATGCCAGTACCGTAGAGGTGCCATACAGCAGATAACCGGCTGCTAACTGTTTGTTACCTGCCTGTAGATAGTCGCTATTTTCACTGGTTTGACCTTGGCGCTCATACGGTAGAACAGAAAAAATCGTACCTACTGCCATATTGATGTCGATATTTGATGAGCCATCTAGTGGGTCAAATAACACCAGTAGGCTACCATCATCATTAGCAGGAGTCGCGTCATCGAGCTCTTCTGAAGCGACACCAGCGCAATGGGTATTCTTTGCCAATGCATCTAGCAGTAAGTCATTGGCCAGTACGTCTAGTTTTTTCTGATCTTCGCCTTGGACGTTTTGGTTACCGGCTTCGCCCAAAATGTCTGCTAAAGCGCCCTTTCTGAGCAGTTGTGAGATGGTTTTACCAACATCAGTGACAGTGGTAATCACGTCGTTAAGTGCAGGGCTAGTGGCATGTTGGTTTAGATAGTCTGCTAAGGTCGTCATAAGGCTTCCTAATAAAGGGTATGGAAAGTGAAAGAACGGATAGGTATCAAAGTAAAGAAGTAGGTGGCATTTAGCACACCTGAAATAGGTAAATTCTTAAATAGCTAATACGGCATCTTTGTCCCGACCACAAAATCGGCTACACTATATCTATTGTTATTCATTTATAGTTTTGTCAGAATTATTCTCTATGAGAATAAAGCATGTCTACTCACGCTTTCTGAGTGTCTGCTGATGCTATTTTTTGGTCGAATTTGATTACGGTAAATTGTAGCAAATAAGCGTCAAAATGTCCTTTGTATCTATGCCTATCAGTGATAAATGATCGAACAAAGATGAATAAGTGATTACTATAGACTCATATAAACCCACAATAAAGACTCGCCATTATGTCAAATTCTATCGATAGTAGCGCTACACAACCAGTCTCACCGACTGATTATGCAAAATTTGATCCCAATACGATTCATCAAAGGCTCAATACCTCATTGAGTCGTCCGCAGCTCAACACCGATGGCAGTATCAGGCATTTCTTAGGTGTTGAAGGTCTTAATAAAGCACAGCTCAAAGCTATTATCGCAAAAGCAGAGACTTTCTTTGATGAAAACGGACAGCTAATCAATCGTCCTGAGTTAGACGGTTATACGGTCATGAATTTGTTTTTTGAACCATCGACGCGTACACGGACGACATTCGAGGTGGCAGAAAAACGCTTGGGTGCCAATGTACTCAATATCGATATCGAACGTTCTAGTACCAAAAAAGGCGAGAGTCTGCGTGATACGCTGTGGAATCTACAGGCAATGACCGCAGATATCTTTGTAGTACGCCATTCAGCATCAGGTGCTGCGCATTTTATGGCAACAGAAGTGACGCCTGATATCGCTATCATTAACGGCGGTGATGGCTGGCATGCGCATCCTACTCAAGGAATGCTCGACATGTTGACTATTCACCGTGAAGCGCCGCGCCCATTCGAAGAGCTGTCTATCGCAATCGTTGGTGATATTAAGCATTCACGCGTGGCACGCTCTGATATCAGTGCACTACAAACGCTAGGTGTGACAGATATCCGTGTTTGTGCGCCGCGTACTCTACTGCCAAAAGGTATTGAGCGTTTCGGTGTGCAGGTATACGAAAACATGGACGAGTGTGTCACCGACTGTGATGTGATTATGGGATTAAGAATACAAAATGAGCGTATTGGTTCGCCGCTATTGGCATCCTCAAGTGAATACTATAAGCATTATGGGATCACGCCAGAGCGGGTAGCTCTCGCTAAGCCTGATGCATTGGTAATGCATCCGGGGCCGATGAATCGCGGTGTTGAAATTGCCTCTAGTGTGGCTGATGGCGCACAATCCGTTATCTTAAAGCAGGTAAATAACGGCATTGCCATTCGCATGGCGGTCTTGTCGCTTGCAATGGAAGGTCAGCGTGCTCATCAAGCGGCTGGCAAATAATAGCCTGCCGCGCGACTTATTCTTATTTATTTCATTTTATTGATACGGTAATAACGTTATGTCTACCACGCTTAATACGGATGCACCCATTCTTGACCATTTACCAAAAGCATTTAAAGATGCATTGCCACAAACTGCAACAGAAAGACTATCTACACTTGAATCTGGCCGTGAGATGTGGTTGCTACCACCTTTGGTAGATCTGTGCGCGCGCTTGCGTGAACCAGGCCAACAGCAACACGGTACGCTAAAATCAGAAGGCAGCGCAGCTCGTGGTAATGGATTCTTGCATGTAGTCACACCGCCTGACACCAATCCTATTTTAGAAAATGGCTCACTATTAAAAGGTTTACGTGAGCGAGCCTTGAGTGATGGCGGGATTTACTTGCATATTTTGGGTGCATTGACCACAGGGTTAGAGGGTGAACGACCGTCTAATATCGCAGGGCTTAAAAAGGGTGGCTGTATCGCAGTATCCAATGCGCGTAGACCTTTTCGCAATGACTTAGTATTGCTGCGTACACTAGAATACGCGGCGACTTTTGGTATGAAAGTATTCTTTTATCCTGATGAGCCAAGTCTGTCTGGAGACGGCGTTGCACATGAGGGCTATATTGCTTCTTATCATGGTCTACAAGGGATTCCTTGGATTGCAGAAACTGTTGCATTGTCTACGCAGCTACTGATGGTTGAAGAGACCGGAATCGCTGCTCATTTTAGCCAGCTATCATGTAAGTCTTCCATTGAGCTCATGCGTTGGGCAAAAGACAAAGGCTTGCCTGTTACGTGTGATGTTGCGATGCATCAGCTATATTTAACCGATGACAACCTTGAAGGCTTTAATGCTCAGGCATATGTGTTGCCACCGCTACGTAGTAATACGGATCAGCAGGCAATCCGCCGTGGGTTAAAGGATGGCACTATCGATGCTATCTGTAGTCATCACGAGCCACTAAATAGTACCGCCAAAAAAGCACCATTTGCTGAAAGTACGCCAGGTATCTCAAACTTTGATACGTTTATGGCGCTGGCTTGTCAGCTAGTAAATGACGAGGTGTTAACACTCTCGCAACTGGTAGATAAAATTTGCCTGAATCCTGCAAAAATCGCAGGTATTAGTGAGCAGTATGAAGCTATCGGCGGTGCAGTATTGGTCGATCCTAATCTTGAGTGGCAAGTAACCGCGCAATCTATGTTATCGAATGGTAAGAACACGCCGTTTTTCAATCAGCAGTTGCAAGGACGTGTTGTGGAGACATTCTTTGGCTAATTTGCCCCGACAGGATGACCGTCTGCCGCCATCCTCGAAGGATAAAGGGGTTACCATGAATGGTCAGCAAGAAAAATCGCGCAGTACGGCGAGTGAGTCTATCAAAGCAGTGGCCATTTATGAGGTAGTGAAAGGTGTTGGTGCGTTACTAGGAGCAGGGGCATTATGGTGGTGGCATACCAATCTTGAGCATTGGCTGACGACGGCAACCGTTACTTGGCAGCGCAGCTTCGGCCATATGCTTGCCCCGCAAATCGATAGTGCTGTACGTATTGCTCAGCAAGCAAGTAAGAACTGGCCGATGTTTTTATTATTGATATTTGCTTACGCTAGCCTGCGCTTCCTCGAAGCCTATGGCTTATGGCATGACAAAACATGGGCGTATTGGTTTGGGGTGCTGGGCTACGGGGTATTTATTCCTATAGAAATCTACTATTTGATCGTTAGCCCATTTGACTGGTTTAAGCTTGGAATATTGGTTTCTAATCTGCTCATTATTATTGTGGTTTATCGCAATATGAAACGTAAGGGCTTAATATAACGTTTAAATTTAAGTTAAAAAATCCAGCATAAGACAAGTATCTGATGCTGGATTTTTTGTGCCTGCTATATTTTTAGCTTATACGTCTACTGTTTTTTCATCCTTACGAATGCTTTTAGCGACTTTTCCAACGCTCAGACCTTGTACCAAGATGGAGAATATCACCACTGCATAAGTGAGTGCCAATAAAATCTCTCGTTCAGCCCCGATTGGTAACTGTAATACTAGCGCGACTGAGATACCACCGCGTAAGCCGCCCCATGTCAGGACCTTCCACGCGCCCGTAGGTAAATCAAGCTGACGGTGAAATGTTTTGGTCGTCATGCCTACCACGATAAATCGAGCAATCAGCGCAATCAAAATCGTCAAACCACTCGCAATAAATAAATTGCCTGAATAAGCAATCATCACCACTTCTAGACCGATGAGCACAAACAAAATGGCATTTAAAATCTCATCAATCAATTCCCAGAACAAATCAATATAGTGCCGTGTCTTATCACTCATGGCTAGCTCGCGACCACGATTGCCAACCATTAGGCCCATCATCACCATGGCAAGTGGCCCTGATAAATGCCAATGGCTGGCCAGCGCATAGCCACCGATGACGCCTGCTAATGTTAATAGTACTTCTTCTTGATAGCTATCGATGCTTTTGAGCAAGTAGTACAAAATTGCGCCAAGTACCAGTCCGAATACAACGCCGCCACCAGCTTCAACCGCCAAAGTATGTGCGACGTAGTTGGCAGTAGGAATATCACCGCTAGATAAAATCCCTAGCAATAAGACGAAGATGACCACGCCGATACCATCATTGAACAATGACTCGCCAGCGATCACAGTCTCGATACTCTTTGGAGCGCCTGCTGACGACAAAATACCCATGACAGCAATAGGATCGGTAGGGGAGATAAGCGCCCCAAACAACAGACACCAGAGAAATGGCAGGCCGAAACCAAACAACGGCAGCATAAAATAAATCGCGGTCGCAATGAGCATCGCCGATATGACCGTGCCAAGACCCGCAAGGATGCCGATAGGTAGCTTGTAGCGTCTTAAGTCACCAATATTGACGTGTAATGCGCCTGCGAATAGCAACATCGATAGCATACCGTCTAAGAGCACTTCGGTAAAATCAAGTTGCTCCAATAAACTGACTTCGTAATCAATCAGCTGATCAAACCCTAAGAAACCCAAAAATATCGCACCGATTGACAATAAGATAGAGATGACCATGACACCGATAGTGGTCGGCAAACCGATAAAGCGGTGGTTAATATAAGTTAGTGAAGCAGTAATCGACAAAAATATGGCGCTGATTTCTAGGATGGTAAGGCTGGTTGCAGATGCCATAAAAAGTAGGTCTCATATGAATATAAAAAGTATCTAAAGCGCAGGGCTTATAGGGATGTTATAAGTGTTGTTGGCTATAGGGGTTGTGATTATAAGTAATGTGTTTATAAAGACTGATATTGCCATCTATTTAAACAGTTAATTGGTCATATCATTAACTAGACTGTGTCTGTAACGCTTGACGAATATCCGCTTCAAACTCACTGACATAATTAAAATGCTTGTGCTGAGCATCCTTATCAAGGATAAATTGCTGGGCTTGTTCGCACATAGCGACCAAATCATTGACCAGCTCTTGATAATTTAAATTCTCTTCTCCGGCGCGCTGAATCAGATGCAATTCATGTAATAGCGTTTGCTGCTGTGCACGGTTTACCCGTGCATAATTTAAATTTACCATTGCCTGACACAGTGCTTTTAATACCATCAAGTCAGCCGCTGCATAACGACGTATCTCACCAAGTGATACATTGATAAAATCAGATATTTGGGGAGTATGAGTGACTAGTGCTAATATGGCCAGTCGCTTCTGTTTGATAGTAGTTTCAGAGCTATCGTTAGTCTCTGATTGCGGTATATGGAAATGATAAGGGCTCGGTGGCTGACGACGCATCATAATACTCAGGCAGCTAGTTAGAGACTGGACGCAATTGACCGCAGTCTTTGGATCATTGATACCAGGGGATAGTGCGCGCACAGCAATCTCCGTCATCTGACCTAAGCTATAGGCGATGTCGTTGGAGTGCGCCAATCGTTGCTCAAGTCGCAGGCAACTTGCCAGTCGTTGCCAAAACAGTCCATCAGGCGCTCTCGGAATTACTGCCAGATGCGGGGTTGCTGTCTTCTGTTGATTATTTGGATGAGATGCAGGTCGCTGATAAAAGTAACCAATGACGTTTTTGTCAGTGACGTAATTACCGAGGTTGACATGCATCTGTACCACGCCACCATAATCTTGTGACAGCGCAATCAATGACTCAAGATAAATCTGCTGTAGATAACCGGAATTTGGTGAATAAATTGGCATAGCAGGCCAGTTTTGGAACTGCTCGATATCATGGTGCTCAGCATCGCGTTGATGTTGAATGTCACATCGATCGTTATACCAGTAGTAAATGTTTACAATTGCATCGTTGCTAGCATTTTGAATGACGTGTGACGCTTGAATGGCATGTACCATATGCTGTACAAAATAAACTAAAAGCAGCGCACAGATAATTGCCATGATAATGGCAAAGGTCACTGCCAATTGCGGTACGCCAAAAGCTACGTCAGACTTATGGATAGACTTCAATACCAGTAAGCTATAGCTAAATGTACCGATAAAAGCGCCAAGGACAAACTGATTTGGAGTATCAGTCAAAAAGTTACGTAGCAGTCTTGGACCAAACTGTGAAGATGCCATCGACAGGACGGCGATTGTAATCGAAAACGTCGTACCTGCCACGCCCAGTACCGCACCAGCGATGGCAGTCATAATCGCGCGCGCAGCCTCGTTATCACCAGTAAAGGCGAAGGAGATCTCTTTTACCGTTTCACGATCAAAATGTTGATCAATCGCGACTAGCAAAGGAGCAAGTAAAATACCGACGATGACACAAGCGGTTGGAATAAACCAATAAGAGCCAATCAGCCATTGCCACAAATTATTTAAGCGATCAGGCAAGTCGGTCAGCGTTTGTATCGACCACAACTTAGTGAACTGCTTGAGCCTGTTTTGACCTGCATTGATCGTACGTGTCCAGACACTGTCTCCATCATTTTTATTCACTGTGATGAGCCTTAGGGTTATCTGCTTCTGTAATAATAGCGTTTTTATGCGCACGTCTGGTCATATCTGTCTTAGTATGACTCTCACTAGTCCCTAGAGGTATGATGGCCTCATTGTCGTGATCGTCATATTCAATATCACTGTCTTTGTCATAAGCCATCGGTTCTAGGTGCGGTGATGCTTCTAGATGTGGATCATTACCGTTGTAAGCACTCTCACCATGTCTATCTAGATTATCATGTCGTTGTACGTTTTCAGTGGCGGCAGAGGTTTTTCTAAATAATTTATGGTCATCGCCATGCTTACTATTAGATTGTTTACGAGGTTCACTATTGGCAAAGATAGCATTTAGCGGCAGATGCAGTTGCTGTTTGGCGTACGCTTCAGTATTCTCAAAACGTTTGACCAATAAACTCAGCCAAGGCTTTTGACCTTCCAATTTCATCTCATCCAACTCGTCCTTGATAGGAAGTGGATAGGGCAAGGTACGATAAAAGTCCCATAACGTCATCCTACTCAGGTCTCTTTTGAGTACATAGTCGTCATCATCTGTCATGGTAATCAGATTGCTGTCTTGTAGGTAGTTGATATAGGTATACCATTTTGGCAGCTCTTTGCGACCTAAGACATTACGCAGTGCTTGCTCGCTAACAGCTTCACCTTTTAAGTGGTGGGTATAAACCAAATTCAACATGTCTAACAAGCTGAGTAACGGGTGACGAGGGTAGACTTCTTCTGTCTCAAAAATCGTCAAGGTATAACTGATTTCAACGCCTAATAAAATCAAATTCCACGACAGATAAATCCATAGTAGAAAGATAGGCAGTGCAGCAAAGGCACCGTAAATCGCTTCGTAGCTGGTAAAGTTAGCCATTACTGTACCAAACAGATGCTTCATTAATTCAAAGACAATGGCCACAAACACGCCAGCGATGGCTGCATTTTTTGCCGGTACGCGCGCCTTTGGAATAAACCAGTACATACCGATAAAGCCCGCCATCGTAATACCAATCGATGCCATTTGTACCCAAAAGCTCCAGTCGATACCGTAGCCTGCAATTTGACGATTGAGAAAGCTCAGACTCTGTACAGTACTGGAAGCGATAAAAGCGGTACCCAATACCAAAGGTCCCAAAGTAACGATAGTCCAATAGCGCAGCATGCTTTTGATACCACCCGAGCGGTCTTCTACTCGCCAAATCTGGTTAAACGCGCGCTCAATAGTGGTCAAGGTCATGATAGTCGTAAAGAATAAAATCATGGCACCGATGATGGTTAGATTGGATGACTTTTCGGCGAAGCTATTAATATACTCACTAACTTGCATGCTCGATTGCGGTAACAGATTGCTATAGATGACGTCATAAATCTGCGCTCTAACCGATGCGAGTGCTGGTACGGATGACAAAATCATCAGTAATACCGTCAATACAGGCACGATCGACAGCATAGTAGTGTATGTCAGTGAAGCTGCCTTTTGCTGGCAATTATCTTCAAAAAAATGCCGAGTCAAAAACCGTAAAAACTGAAACCAGCGCTGTTGTAAAAACGGGAGTTTTTGAGATAATTTTTCCATGTCGACCATTAAGCAAAAGTAAGAGTGACAATAGTGTAACAAAGATGAACGGTTATCATCTGCGGTTTAATTGTGTCAAAATGCACCGCGTAGCACATCAGATACAATATAAGTCAGGTTATCAATCATGGTTATTTGCATGACAGTGAATGACTCGGGCATAATGTGCACATATTCTACAATGCCAGTTAGTCGTATATTTCGCCGCATTTTTGGTGACTAGTATGGCTAACGATTTTATAAGGAAGCTTTGCTAATGAGTCAGACCGACCCTTATGTTTTGGTGCTTTATTATTCTAATTACGGTACGACTAAGACATTAGCATATGCTATCGCTCAAGGTATTGAAGATGCTGGCATGACCGCGCGTATCCGTACGGTACCGACAGTGGCACCTGAAACCACGTCAAGTAAGCCTGCGATACCTGATGAGGGTGACTTGTACTGTACGATGGATGATCTCAAGGACTGTAGCGGTCTAGTGCTTGGTAGCCCAACGCACTTTGGTAATATGGCC
This sequence comes from Psychrobacter sp. APC 3279, assembly GCF_030407795.1. Lineage (NCBI taxonomy): Bacteria > Pseudomonadati > Pseudomonadota > Gammaproteobacteria > Moraxellales > Moraxellaceae > Psychrobacter > Psychrobacter sp. APC 3279. The sequence goes on from NZ_JASDCR010000025.1 coordinate 29,774, forward strand.
GCACCCATGAAGTATTTTTGGGACAATACCGTGACCTTATGGCTGGCAGGGAACCTACAAAACAAGCCTGCATCAGTGTTTACCGCGACAGGCTCTATGCATGGTGGCCAAGAAACGACATTGTTGACGATGATGTTGCCACTGATGCATCACGGTATGGTCATCGTAGGTGTGCCCTATGCAGAGCCAGCACTGAACCGTACTCATCGCGGCGGTACACCTTATGGTGCCAGCCATGTCAGCGGTGCATCGCATGATCAGCCAATATCTGCTGACGAGCGAGATTTGGGTATTGCGCAGGGACGCCGTTTAGCGATTACGGCAGCTGCATTAGCACAGGCTAATTGGGGTTGATAAGTAACTTTTATAAACCTGCTGTCTATAAGCGTCTGAGTCTCAAAATCTATGGTTGAATGGTTATAACCAAGTGGTTATAACAACGAGCTACTTATTCATCTTCAGCAGTATATTATTCATTTAGGAAATCAAAATATCTAATGGCCACAACCCGCTCTCATACAAAGCCTCTTAAAACGGTTAAGCCTATCGCACCTATTGCACAGCGCTTGAAGGTTACGTGGTTAATTTGGCTCGTTTATAGACTGCTCGGATTGCCTATCTTTATTAGTATCTTTAATCCTAGTAGCCCTGATATCGTTGGCGGTATTGCTTGGCAGGCATTATGGCTCGTGCCCGCGTTAATTCTGACGCCATGGATATTACGCGGTCGTTCACCTTATGCATTGTTAATAAGCAGTATGTTTACCCTAGTATATTTGGGCGCGAGTGGCGTGGTGCTGTTTACTCGTATATATGGCAGTAGCTGGGCAGAAATCGCCGTATACTTAGCGGATTTCTTACTATTGCTTGCTATCAATGTTTGGCTATTTATTTTGCTCAAACGTTTGCCTTCGATGAACAATGTTGTGAAGAAACCTCGTCAATAATTGAAGTTATCTAAAGCCTAATAAATTCTATCTATCAATCTAAAACCATAAAAAAAGCGGCACTCCATCTGGGGCGCCGCTTTTTTGTTTATAACTTTCAAGATAAGTAGATTAGTTAATCTTAGTTAATTCTAAATCCATTTTCTTACCATCGTTAATTTGGCTAACTTTAACTGGCATATAGTCCAAGCTTGGGGCTAACCAAAAGCTGGTAGAACGGCTATCGTCATCGTGGACACGGTCAACACGTACCGTATCAAAGGTACCTGCTGGTACGGTAATTTTAGTGCTGCCTGATTTTTTAAATGGCGTCTTCTCGATTTTGTCTTTTTTCGCCATGTAGTAGTTACCAGAGAACTTACCGTTTAATAAATCTTGACGAATCTGTACCTCAAGGCTCAAGTCATCAAAGGCTTGTTGCGACATATTCATAGTCGTCGACTTGCCCTTATAGCTACTGGTGACTTTTTTGCTGCTTGGGTTAAAGTCTAGTTTGTGTGTGCGCCCCATGCCAAGCAGTTTGTACGTGGTGCTCGCCTGCGTGGGGCTAACGTTGTTGCCATTAAGCGTAAAAGTGCTGTTTTGCGAGGCACTCGCCACACCAGCGACGCGAGCCTTAACGTTATATTTCCACGTATTACCAGATTTGCTTAGCGTACGAGTTGCTGTGCCTTTGTACTTGTCCTCAACGGTAAAACTATAATCGGCAGTTGATGGTTGGACGGTTTTTGCGCTGGCAAGGGTAGGTGCGGTCATACTCAAAGCTCCAACGGTAGAGATACTGATGCCTGTCACTAAGGCAGATAAAAATTTAGATGGACTGCGTTTTGCGTTATTAGCATTATCAACATTGTCGCTTGATGACTTCTTGTGCATTGATGAAAAACTCATAGATACCCCTTCATTAATTTATTGCCGATATGGCAATTTTTTTCGTTCGTTCTTATTATGTTTACCAGACCTATAATGGTCATACGCTGTTACATTTTCAAGCGTGATGTCATACCGCTTCGTGTAGAGCTTGTAGCAAATGTTTCTATAGTTGATTTGGTATTGGTCAAAATATAAATTTAGCTCGCTAATATTTTTAAATATTCTTACTTCTCGTCCTTTGTCTAACTAGCATATTGGCTTTACTAAACCTCATTCATTTATATGAAACGTTGATTGAGAAATTTTTGCAAAATAATCTTGTAAATTTTTGGACTTTACACTTGAACCGAACTCACCTTGCCCCCACTTTTTGTTACAAGCTCAAGGCTTATCTATAAAGCGTTGTTTTCGGCAGTGTTCCCTATAGATACTGGTATTGAGACCATTAATTCAAATAAACCCTTAATTTTATTAACCAACTTTTGGAGTCATATCGATGAACATTCGTCCTTTACATGACCGTATTGTCGTCCGCCGCATAGAAGAAGAAACAAAGACAGCTGGTGGTATCTTGCTTCCTGGTTCAGCACAAGAGAAACCTTCACAAGGTGAAGTGCTTGCAGTTGGTAATGGTCAAGTTCGTGACAACGGTGAAACTCGTGCGTTAGATGTAAAAGCTGGCGACAAAGTTTTGTTCGGTCAATATGCTGGTCAAACCGTAAAGGTTGACGGTGAAGAACTATTGATTATGAAAGAGTCTGATGTATTGGGTGTGCTAGAAGGCTAGTCCTTTTGAGTATTATTTTATACTCAGCACATTTTGATAGCAGTTTCTGATAATCGCTTTTGATAAGCAACTATCAAATCAATCAATTGTATTCTCATACTTATAATAGTGGAGTAATTTAACATGGCAAAAGACGTAAAATTCGGCATTGATGCCCGTAAACAAATGATGGACGGCGTAAACGTTCTAGCAAACGCAGTACGTGTAACACTAGGCCCTAAAGGTCGTAACGTTGTTATCGACAAATCATTTGGCGCACCTACCATCACTAAAGATGGTGTTTCAGTTGCCAAAGAAATCGAGCTAGAAAACAAATTTGAAAACATGGGTGCACAGTTGGTACGTGAAGTAGCTAGTCGCACTAATGATGTCGCTGGTGATGGTACAACCACTGCGACTGTATTGGCTCAGTCAATCTTGCAAGAAGGCATGAAGTCAGTTGCTGCTGGCATGAACCCAATGGATCTTAAGCGCGGTATCGACAAAGCGGTACGTGAAGCGGTTAAAGAAATCCATAAATTATCAACGCCAGCTGACGATCACAAAGCAATCGCTCAAGTTGGTTCTATCTCTGCAAACTCAGACACCAAAATCGGTGAGCTGATCTCGCAAGCGATGGAAAAAGTAGGCAAGCAAGGCGTTATTACTGTTGAAGAAGGTTCAAGCTTCGAAGATACCCTAGAAGTTGTAGAAGGTATGCAGTTTGACCGTGGTTATATCAGCCCATACTTTGCCAACAAGCAAGACAGCCTAACTGCTGAATTTGAAAACCCATATATCTTGCTAGTTGACAAAAAAATCAGCAACATCCGTGAGATCGTGCCATTACTTGAGCAAGTAATGCAGCAGAGCAAGCCGTTGCTAATCATCGCTGAAGATGTAGAAAACGAAGCACTAGCGACACTAGTTGTAAACAACATGCGTGGCGGCTTGAAAACTTGTGCTGTTAAGGCACCAGGTTTCGGCGATCGTCGTAAAGCAATGCTAGAAGACATCGCAACGCTAACTGGCGGTACTGTAATCTCTGAAGAGATTGGCCTAAGCTTAGAGACTGCTACTCTAGAGCAACTTGGTACTGCTAAGAAAGTGACTGTCGGTAAAGAAAACACCGTTATCGTTGATGGCGCTGGCAACAAAGCTGACATCGAAAACCGTGTTGAGTCTATCAACCGTCAAATCGAAGAATCTACTTCTGACTATGACAAAGAAAAGCTACAAGAGCGTGTTGCTAAACTAGCAGGCGGCGTAGCAGTGATCAAAGTCGGCGCAGCAACTGAAACTGAAATGAAAGAGAAGAAAGACCGTGTTGACGATGCGCTACATGCAACTCGTGCAGCGGTTGAAGAAGGTGTTGTACCTGGCGGCGGTGTTGCCTTAGTTCGTGCGATGAATGCATTGTCTGAACTACGCGGTGATAACGATGATCAAAACGCTGGTATGAACATCCTACGTCGCGCGATGGAAGCACCACTACGTCAAATCGTAACCAACGCTGGCGAAGAAGCTTCAGTTGTGGTTAACGAAGTGAAGAGTGGCAGTGGTAACTACGGTTACAACGCAGCGACTGGCGAATATGGCGATATGCTAGAGATGGGTATTCTTGATCCAGCTAAAGTTGCTCGTTCAGCACTAGAAAATGCTGCATCTGTTGCAGGCTTAATGCTAACGACTGAAGTTATGATCACTGACTTACCGCAAGGTGATGACGGTATGGCTGCTATGGGCGGTGGTGCTGGAATGGGCGGTATGGGTGGAATGGGCGGCATGATGTAATTTTACTTCTGCTGCAAAGCGATTTATCTTTGTCAGATACGCTCAATGTACAACAAGTACTATTTTTGCCTACCTTCCTTGATAAATCACTTTTCGCTAAAAGTATGATTTTGTCATAAAGTCTATTTGACTATTAAAGGCTCTGTTATCGAAAGATAGCAGGGCTTTTTTGTGTTTGATTTAAAGTAATAATTGGCATTGTGCAGAAAATCAGAATAGGGATAACTGACTAAAATTACCCATTACTTAACAAGATTAGTATTACTAATATTAATTTAAATTTTCAATTAATAATTTATTAGGATATAGTTGATATAGCGAATATATTCGCTAACAGTGTTTTAACTTAGAAGGAATAAATTAACTCAAAAGGAATCCAAAATGAAGATTTTATCGATTGCGATGGTAGCATCAGTCCTAGTGTTAGCTTCTGCTAGTAGTTCAGCTGATCCTAGTTTAGATAGGTTTAAAATGCAAAAACCGATGGAGATGTCTAGCGTCGCCTATTCTAAAGTTATGCAGTTATCATTCAACAATAAAGAGCGCTACACAAGCGAAAAAGAAATTTATGAAAAAGTGATGAGAGGTGCCAAAGCAAACGGCTTTGAGCTTAAAGAAGTAGAAGCAATGAAAATCGCTCACATCGTTGACGGTGCTTTAGACAATGAGCCACCAGAAGCGGCTTCTATTAATATAACAGTTACTATCCATTTAAAACGACCAATCAAAATAGAAGTTGAGATTTCCCTATAATACGGTGAATACAAATCTATTGTTAATAAGCTACTTACTATGAATGACTTACTTATCCCTCTAAAATAAAGTCCTAGTAATATTTTCTATATTAGGACTTTGTAGTTAAAGCTCACCAAATTCTCTATTAATCTGCTGTATCACGTCTAAACGTCCACGTCTTATCAACAGATGCTTCTTTGTAATAGCAATATTCTGTCAAATTCAAATGAACTCATTGTGGATCTTGCTACTCACAAATGATCGAGCGAGACATTTTTCTCCTAATCTGTATAAAAGAGTCTCAAACAAAAATAGGTAGAGTCGTCTTATTGATTACCTTTCTCACCGATAAATGAGTGTGTATGTCTTTTACGCTAGCAAGCTTGTGTAGCTTACGTGTGAACCGCTCATAACCATCGAGATTGGGGCTCACTACTTCTAATAAATAATCATAAGAACCCGATACCACATGTCCATTAATCACCTCGTCCATATTGGAAAGGGCACGTTCGAAAGCTGCGATAGATTCTTCTTGGTGGCTGTTGAGACTGACCTCCACAAAGAAACTCATCGCAATACCCGCTTTGGCTTTATTTACGTTTGCTTGATAGTTCTCTATATAACCTTCATCTTCCAAACGTTTTAGGCGTCGCGCGCAAGGAGAAGGCGACAGCCCTATACGTTCGGACAATTCCGCCGTAGATAAGCGCGCTTCTTTTTGGAGCACTTCCAAGATATGGCGATCGATTTTGTCCATAATTTACCTTTTGGCTTTTTATGCCAATAATTTTTATTTAGTTAGCATTATCCACCAAATATTCGCAAAATTGCAATGAATAAATAGAGATAAAAGCGCGTATTTTAATCGATAATTGGTCTTTGTATACCAGCATAAGACACGACTATGAATACGATATTCCATCCCTCATCGCGCAAAAATCCTTTGTTTGTAATGTCGCCACTAACCAAAGGCTATGTGGCGATGAGCGTCGTATTATTGATTTGGTCAGGCTTTGCGTTGACTGTACGAGCGGTTGGAGCATCGTCGCTAACTATTGCCGATGTCATGCTTATTCGCTTTAGTGTACCGCTGGTTTTGTTGACTCCTTGGGTACTCTCTAGTTTGAATGAAGTCAAAAATATCAGACTGCCAGATATCATGTTTGTTTTACTTGGTGGCGTGCCTTTTCTTTTATTGGCCGCTTTTGGTGCAAGTACGGTACCAGCAGCTTATGTTGGTACTATTTTGACAGGGACGCCAGTTTTCTTTGCCGCAATATTGTCTTTTATTTTTTATCGTCAACGAATATCATTAAGAAAATTTGCCGCATTAATTCTTATTCTCTTTGGTATCGCTACTATGATTGGCGGGCGTGCACAGTCAATACCTAATAGTCTTCTGTACGGTGTGGGGTTATTGTTGATGGCAAGCCTGATTTGGGCGGGTTATACCTTAGGGTTAAAAAGCACCAAACTGAGTCCAATAGCTATTGCGATCGTGCTCTCTTATACCTCGTTTTTTCTGACATTGATGATGGTTCTGTCTGGTATTGTAGAGACGAATATAGGTTCTGTATCTTTTGATGAAGCGCTTCCGTTTATCCTAGTACAAGGACTTGGTGTAGGGGTGGTATCAACCATTGCGTTTTCTTATGCAGTCAAACAGCTGGGCTCCATTCGTACCTTATTACTTGGCTCTTTATCCCCAGGATTAACCGCTATACTGGCTACGCTGATACTTAATGAGTCTCTATCAGTCATTATGATATGTGGCATCGTACTCAGTACCATTGGTGTCATCTTGTCCAATCGAGCGACATAAATTAATTAAGGAAGTATCATGATGTTAGATAATATGCCTGTTATCAATGGTGATCCACTGTGGGCATTGTTAGGTAGGTTTCGCGCTGACCAACGCAAACATAAAATAGATTTATTGGTTGGTGTCTATCGAGACGAGCATGGCAATACGCCTGTAATGAAAACCGTGCAAGATGCAGAAATACATCTTGCTCACCAAGCGCATTCAAAAGCTTATGGCATGTTATCGGGCAACGCTAATTTTAACCAGCAAATGGCAAAATTTGTACTAGGTGACAGTCCAAGTCTAAAAAACCAATGCACGATTCAGACGGTTGGGGCATCAGGTGCGTTACGACTCATTGCTGACTTTATCGCCACGCTCTCTCCAGATTCAACCGTTTGGATCAGCGACCCTGGCTATATCAATCATCGTCCGCTGATGGAAGGTGCTGGGTTAGCGGTTAATACGTATCCATGGCAAAATAAAAACGGTCAATTAGATATCGATGCGTGTTTTGCCACGCTAGAAAAAGCAAAAGAAGGAGACGTGTTGTTATTACATGCGTGCTGCCATAATCCTACCGGTATAGACCCTTCTCTAGAGCAGTGGCAACTGTTTTCTGATAAATGTAAACAGAAAAATGTTGTCCCGTTTATTGATATGGCGTATCAAGGTTTTGGAGATGATCCTGATGCCGATGCTGCAGGGCTTCGTCTAATCATTGAAGACGCTGACTTTGCATTTATTGCCGCCAGCTGTTCAAAGAACATGGGTCTATACAATGAGCGGACGGGTATTGCCTCGGTGATGACGACGAACCATGAGCGTCACGCAGATATACAGACACTCTTAGAAACCATCACACGCGCCAACTACTCTATGCCGCCCAATCACGGTGCCGCAGTGGCATCTTATTTGCTAGACAAACCAGACGCTTGGTTAGTCGAGCTGGCAAGCTACCGTGATAGGGTAGATACTATTCGCCAAGCATTAGGCGCAGCATTAAAAGATAAAGATGCACCTGCAGAGTTTTTAGACATTTCGCACCAAAAAGGCATGTTTTCTCTATTACCGCTAACCAAAAATCAAATGCTGATATTGCAAGATGAGTTCGCTATCTACGGCATGCCAAATGGTAGAATCAATATTGCCGGTTTGAAAATGACAGAAATCCCTCAACTGGCGGACGCTATCATGTCGATTATTTCACGTTAGAGAATAATTTTTATAACTCAGTGCAATGGTTTTATCCATCAATCGCCACAGCAAGAAGGACACGACTATTTATACTTTATATTGGGATAAAGGTGGCGCCAATATGGCTACCCATGCTGTCTTTGAGGAGCTAGGCGTTTCTTATGAAATGATAGAAATAGACCTGTCTAAAAACATGCAAAAATCAGCTGAGTATCTAGCCATTAATCCAAATGGCAAAGTACCTACGTTGGTGCATCAGGGACAGGTTATTTATGAGTCTGCTGCAATTTTAATGTATGTGTTAGATCAACACCCAGAGTCTGGGCTAGCACCTGATATAGGATGCTCTAGGCGCGGTGTCTATTACCAGTATTTGTTTTGGATGTCTTCTACACTGCAAGAAGCTGCTAATCGCTGGGCGCATCCCGAGCAGTACATCAGTGACGAGCACAATTTGCAACAAGTGAAAAATAAAGCGAATGATGTGCTAACCCACTGCTGGGATATTGTTGAAAAGGGATTGGCGAGTCATGGTCCATGGTTGTTAGGCAATAAATTAAGTGGGGCTGATTTTCATTTATTTATGATTGCTCACTGGAGTCAGCGATATGCGAGTCGAGCACAGGATTGGACACATTTAAACGCACATTATCAAGCCATGCTAAACCGTGCCTCGGTACAAGAAATGATGGCACAAGAAAGGTTGTTGTAATCTGTTCATATGTTCAACTAAAAGATATTGGATGACTGGGCTAGAATCACTGAATGCAATGCTTCTAGTGACTTCTAGCGATTGTAGTAAACATAGTTTTTATATCAAGCTACTGGCTTGATTCGTCTCGTCTAAACGTCCACGTCTTGTCATCAGAGGTTGCTTTACAATAATATCCTGCCAAATCAAACTGCTTTAACTGTTCAGCCTTTCACTTTATATTGACCGTTTTCTCACCTTTCTCGATGAATCGCGTTTCGCTAAAAGTATGATTTTGTCATAAAGTCTATCTGGCTATTAGAATTTCTGTTATCGAAAGATAGCAGGGCTTGTTTGTGTCTAATTTTAATGGTGAGTTTCTTTTAACATGTACTACTATATATGTTATTATTTGAATATATAATGGAATGACACTTTACTTAAAAGGAGTTTGGACACGTGTTGCGGGTCAGAAATCGCAAAATATCGTGTGCCATTTAATGTGATCACGATGAAAAAAATTAGGCTTGGAATCTTTGTAGAAGATGAAACATTAGCATGGCACAAATTTATGCCATTAAAGTCTTTAGTAGATGAAGGTATAGTTGAGGTTTGTATTGCTATCCAACGCAGTGCAGACCACCAATCTAATCCCTCTCATATATCTAAAATTATACCGTCTATCAATCAAAAGTTATTTTCTATTCTTTCTCACGCTAAAAAGACTACCAAGCGTTATTCTATTCATGATTTAGTTCCCAATGGCGAAATGCCTGTCGTTACATCAATACCAAGACAGGATAAATCCAATAATGAAATTGAAGACTCAGTGATTAAAAGATTGCAGGCAACAGATTTAGATTACCTGCTGAGTATGGATTTTCGAAACTTAATAGGGAAAGCGCTAGGTGTTACGAAGCATGGCATTCTCCTACTTCATTATGGTGATGAAAGGATACAGCGAGGTGAGCCTGCGTTGTATTGGCAGTTTGCTGAACAATGGGAGAACAGCGTCGTGACACTGCAATTATTGAGTAATGACCATGATGTACACAAAGTGGTAGGTAGGGGTTATGGCAGTTTGTTTTACTGGGACTATAATTTGACGGAGGATAAGTTAAAAGGGGTTGCAGCATCAATACTGTATTGGTACTTCCGTAAAAATAAAATTGGCGTCGAGAGTGGGGATTTTATTAATTTAATTAACGATCGCACACTTTATAAAACGCCTCCACAGTTAACGGCCATACGACATTTGCAAAATTTTCTAAAAAACTACATGATAAAAAGATTTTATAAAAGACTTTATCTAAACAACTGGAGTATTTTTATTGGTTCTATTGATCAGCCGATACAAACATACACGGAGATACTACCTGAAAAGGGATGTTTTTGGGCCGATCCTTTTTATATTGAACACGACTCAAGACGTTACATATTTTTTGAAAGCTTAAATTACAAAGAGAATGTTGGTCGAATAGAGTGGATAGAGCTGAATGAAAGCCATCAAGTGATTGGTTCAGGACAAGCTGATTTGGGTATTAGCACGCACTTAAGCTTTCCCAATGTATTCGAGTATGAAGATGCTGTCTATATGATTCCAGAGGCTGCAAAAACCAGTTGTATTAGCTTATTAAAAGCGACAGACTTTCCGTGTAAGTGGGAAAAAGTTCATGAGTTAGTTTCAGGCGTTCAGGCAGTAGATAGCGCCGTGATTGAGCATAATGGATTATGGTATCTTTTCACAACTCACGGTTCAATTTCAGCATTTACTATGGATTTAGAGCTGTATATTTATACCTCTGACAAGCTGCAAGCAGATAATTGGACCATTCATCCCTCAGCGCCTCTAAAAATTGACGTGCGTGGTTCTCGATTAGCAGGCGCATTATTCCAAAAAAACGGTCAGCTCTTTCGTACTGCTCAGGATGGCACTCTTAGATATGGGCGTAGGGTGGCTTTATACCTAGTAGAAGAGTTAACACCGACCTCTTATAAAGAAACCTTTGTACGTTATATTGAACCGAATTGGGAGACTGATATTGATCGTCTCCATACCTATAATGTTTATAATGAAACAGTAGTACTGGATGTTTCAAGGGATAAGTTGCGCTTTAGAGTATAGGACCTAAAATTTTTAGTGGTTGGAGAATAACAAACCCATCATAAGTTTCGGCTTATGATGGGTTCTTTATAATTTTGACTCATATTATATCAAGCTACTGATCCACCGCATCTCTTCTAAACGTCCAAGTCTTATCATCAGACGCGTCTTCACAGTAATAATATCCTGCCAAGTCAAACTGCTTTAGCTGCTCAGCATTGGTCAGCTTGTTATCTGCTGCATATTTCACCATTAGTCCACGTGCTTTTTTGGCATAAAAGCTAATCACTTTATATTGACCATTTTTCTCGTCTTCAAATCGTGGCGTAATGATATCTGCCTTCAGTGCTTTTTTCTTTACCGCCTTAAAGTATTCATTGGAAGCTAAATTAACCAATGTTTTGTCATCGCTGTCAGCCATACGCGCATTGATAACGTTAGTCACTTCCTCGCCCCAAAACTCATAAAGATTGCCACCGCGCTTATTTTTCAGCTTGGTACCCATCTCTAAACGATATGGCTGGATAAGATCGAGCGGCTTTAGTACTCCATACAATCCAGACAAAATGCCTAAATGCTCATTAACATAAGTAGCGGTATCTTTGTCCATATGATACATGTCAAGCCCAGTATAGACATCACCATCGAACAAATAGCCTGCAGGTTTGGCGGCGTTATCAGAGGCATCGTTAGTAAATGGCTGCTCTTCGCTCCAATGCCATTGTTGATTGCGCGTGGCATTAAGCTGAGCCAAATCGTCAGATATACTCATCAATTCTTGTAGGTCAACAGGCTCTTTTGACTTCAGTACTTTCATCAGTTCTTGTGAGCGTTCGATTAGCTCGGGCTGACTATAATAATTGCCTAAATTTAGTGGTATAGCGTCTGTTTCGTTCAGGGATTTTGCAGGGGAGAGCAAAAAATACATGGTTATTCCTTATTATAATGAATCGATGACGGGTTTTTTCGAGTGTCAAGTATTCTTATTATACGGTATGCATGGGTGGAACTTGACTTCACCTTGCTCATTTTATGTTCATTGACGTTATATTTTTAACAAAAGAACAGATTTAACATTAGGAAATAAATGAAGGTAGGCCTGTATTTATAAGGCTTAAGCGTCTTTTGGAAAAATAAAAGGCTTTAATATACCAACAAAAAGTATGCCAATGGTGTAAATACCTAAATTTTTATTTTACTTGTGGGTCATCATTAGACAATGAAACTTGACGAACGATATCTCTATAATAAAAAGGCATGATGGTAAAGTAGCTATCATTTATTAAATTGATAACCTTTGGTCGCTGTAATGGATTAATTATGATCAATGGGTTTTGTCCCCTGTGCTTTTTAGATGTGCGTTGAGGGTATTAAAGGTAGTCGTGAGACGTAAATATAGTCATTGGACGTAAGTAAGGAGACGGTATGAAAATCGGTGTAATCAGTGCAGATATCACGAGCGAGAGCCGTGTAGCCATAACCCCAGACGCAGTCAAAAAATTGCGTAAACTTGGGTTTGAAGTCGTCGTTCAGTCAGGTGCAGGCCAAGCAGCATACTATGCTGATGAGTTGTATCAGGCTGCGGGTGCCGACATTGCCAGTAGTCGTACCGAGGTGATTACCCAGTCTAAGATTATTACCACCGTCAATGACTTACCAGCGGAAGCCACTGAAAGCTTATCGTCTGGTCAGATCGTCATTGGCATGCTCGACCCGTATCGCAACACTCAGCTTGACACTTATGCAGCCAAAGGCGCAACAGTCTTTGCGATGGAGTTATTGCCTCGTACACTGTCACGCGCACAGAATATGGATGTATTGTCATCACAAGCCAACCTTGCTGGTTATAAAGCCGTGTTACTAGCGGCCAATGAATATTCGCGTCCTTTCCCAATGTTTATGACGTCAGCGGGTACCGTTAAGCCGGCCAAAGTCGTTATCCTAGGTGTGGGTGTTGCAGGTCTACAAGCGATTGCGACAGCAAAGCGTTTGGGTGCAGTGGTAGAAGCCAGTGACCTACGTCCGACTGCTCGCGAGCAAGTGGAGTCACTCGGTGGTAAATGGCTTGATGTGCCGATGAGCGCAGAGGAGGCTGAAACAGCCAAGTCTACCGGTGGTTATGCGTGGACACCATCAGAGCAATATGTCAAAGATCAAGCGGCTGTCGTGGACAAAGCACTCAGTAATGCTGACATCGTTATTACCACAGCTCAGATTCCTGGTCGCAACGCACCGCGTCTGGTACATGCCGCAACGCTTGCCAAAATGAAGGCAGGTTCTGTACTGATCGATATGGCTGCTGGTACCGGTGGTAACGTCGAAGGCAGCGTGCCTAACGAAACCATCACCACAGACAACGGCGTACGTATCGTTGGTGCCGCCAATATCCCATCTATGCTAGCCGCACAGTCTTCAGATTTGTATGCCAATAACCTTGTTAACTTTATTACGACATTGATTGCACCTGCTGGCGATGACGCATCAGCTAGCTTGGCACTTAACTTAGACATGGAAGACGAGATTCAGGGCGCACTGGCAGTGACACATGACAGTCAGGTACGACTGGCCAAACGCTAGTTTGAACAGTCTATTACCACATATTTTGTCACTACACATTTGCCAGTAATGAATAAATTTTTAGGAGGATTAGATGATTGCCACTATTTTAGCTGCAGCGCCAGCCGGTGCGGCCATGAGTAGCACACCATTTGTAGCGATTTTCACTGTATTTGTGCTCGCTATTTTTGTCGGATACTACGTGGTTTGGGGCGTGACGCCTGCATTACATACGCCATTGATGGCGGTAACCAACGCTTTATCAAGTATCGTCATCGTGGGTGCGATGCTACAAACCGTCACGATTGATGGTTCAATGTTTACACCGACCAGTTTGCTTGGTGCCTTTGCGGTATTTTTAGCCAGTATCAATATCTTCGGTGGCTTTGCTGTGACTGAGCGTATGCTTGCGATGTTTAAACCGAAAGTGAAAAAAGCACCAGTAGCAACCACTGATGCCGGAGGTGACGCATGAACGATTTCTCAGCAATGATTGCAGCAAATGCAGATTGGTTCTATCTAGTCGGCGCTATTCTCTTTGTTTTAACGTTACGTGGTTTGTCTAGTCCAAAGACAGCGATTCGCGGTAACCGTTTTGGTATGGCAGCGATGGCGATTGCCGTTGTGACAACCTTCTTTTTAGCAGAAGGCCCTGTGCTTTGGTTGATCATCGGTGCGATGGTGTTGGGTGCTCTCGTTGGTATGTGGAAAGCAAAAACGGTCGCGATGACGCAAATGCCAGAAACAGTCGCTTTAATGCATTCATTCGTCGGTTTGGCAGCGGTTGCGATTGCACTTGCGACGGTATTACACACTGAACAACAGCATGGTGCCGTTGCTCGCATCGAGCTATTTATCGGTTGCTTCATCGGTGCAATTACGTTCTCAGCCTCGGTCTTTGCCTTTGGTAAATTGGCCGCGAAAAGCTGGGCGAAAACATTGGTTGGCGGCTGGGTAAAACCGGTCCAAGCGCTACTATTCATTGCGATGATTGGGTTCGGTGGGGTGTATTTCGTCACTGACTCACTACCAGCATTTTATGCGATGGCAGTGATTGCCGTTATCTTTGGTTGGATGTGGATTGCGCCAATCGGTGGCGGTGACATGCCAGTAGTCGTATCACTACTGAACTCATTCTCAGGTTGGGCAGCAGCAGGTATTGGTTTTACGCTTGGCAACTCGATGCTGATTATCGCAGGTTCTCTAGTCGGTTCATCAGGTGCGATCTTGTCTTACATCATGTGTAAAGCCATGAACCGCTCACTGCTTAATGTATTGTTCGGTGGCATGGGTACGTCAGCTGTGGCAGCAGGCGGCGAAGATGGGGCACCGAAGAACTACAAAGCGGGCTCAGCAGAAGACGCAGGGTTCCTGATGTCTAATGCTAGCAGCGTAGTCATTGTACCAGGTTATGGTATGGCACAAGGCCGTGCACAGAATGCAGTAAAAGAGCTATATGAGCTATTAAAAGAAGAAGGCGTTAATGTACGCTTTGCCATCCATCCAGTTGCGGGTCGTATGCCAGGTCACATGAACGTCCTATTGGCTGAAGCTGATGTCCCTTATGATGATATTTTAGAAATGGACGAGATTAACTCAGACTTTGCAAGTACAGATGTGGTCTTGGTTATCGGCGCAAACGACGTTGTAAACCCATCTGCGAAAGATGATCCTACTTCTCCAATCTTTGGTATGCCGATTCTAGAAGTCAGCAAAGCCCAGACGGTCATGGTCATCAAGCGTTCAATGAGTACCGGTTATGCAGGTCTTGATAACAGCTTGTTCTACATGGACAAAACGATGATGATCTTTGGCGATGCTAAGAAAATGGTAGAAGAGATGGTACGTACTATCAATGGCGGCGGTCATTAATCTCTAAGCTATGTTTTTAACCATTATTAGCAGATAAGTTTTTAGATAAAGAAAGTCACTGAGGTGGCTTTTTTTGCGTTAAAGTGGGCGGCATTTATGAACTGACTATGGACTGAGGTTATTTCTAATTATGGTCAGTTTTTAATGATCACAATATTAACTGCGCTTTATGTACTCAGTATACGATTTGCGCTTGATTAACCTTTTAACCCATCTGAACAGCTTCAACGTTAGACGATTACCAATTATAAATACGATGAAATAAGAGAAAGATATTATGAATATGCTACTGCGTTTTTTTATTATGGTCAGCTTACTTAAACAACAGCTCAAGCATCAATCGACGAGCGAAACTATCAGTCTAGACACGTTGACTGCACCGACCGTCCGCCATTATCGAATTTTGCCACACGATATGGGGTTTCGCGATCATTTACCCAATTACCGTTATTTATCATTTATTGAGCTAAACGTGACACGTTGGGTAAAGGCGTGTTGTCACGAAAAAGGTATTAAGCCGCTCAATTGGGTGATTGCCATGCAAGAGATGATTTATCTTAAGCAAATTAAATTTTTGGATAAAATGACGCTTAGCAGTGCAGTTGCAGGATGGGATCATAAGTATGTGTATTTTGAGCATCGGTTCTTTGTTGAAAATCAGCTGATGGGCGTTGGGATGACCAAGTTTGTTTTTACAGATAGTAAAGGTATGCGCACACCAAAAGTATTAGACATGATGGGCGAGCAGTTGACAGATACGATTAACACATGGAATGAGCACCAAGTCGCGGTAAAATCGACTAAATCAGCCTAAGCCATATCGCAAACTATTATTGAAACCCAGTATGGAAAAACAACATCGTAAAGTAACTTGGCTATAATCATTTGCTGAATTTTGGTAGGATAGAGCCCATCAAGTCGTCAGTATTAGGACGATGGCATCGTTTTTAAAATGATGATTCTCAAAACGACTAAAAAAAGGTACCGTTATGACACCACAAAAATTAAAATGGACAGACAGCTTAGATATCGCGATTGAGCTTTATGAAAAATTCCCAGAAACAGATCCGCAGTATATTCGTTTTACTGATTTGCATCGCTGGGTAACTGAGCTTGAAGGCTTTGATGACGATCCACAAAAATCAAATGAAGGCATCTTAGAAGCCATTCAAATGAACTGGATTGATGAAGCGGATTAATTGACTCGGTCTGCCAGCATTGCTACAAACAGAAAACTAAATAAACAGATAGAAAAGGCCGCATCATGACCTCACAAATTAAAGAGCTACCAGAAGCGATAGCTTGTCGCGGTATCAGCGTTCGTACCACCAACAATGCTGAGATAAGCCATGACACTGCCAAGCTTGGCAGATTATGGCAGAAGTTTTATCAAAATCATGCGGGTGAACTCCCTGAAGGTGAAGACATTTATGGTGTCTATCACAACTATGAAAGCGATGATCTGGCAGGAGCGTTTGACGTTGTGGCCAGTTGGAAAGTAGACAGCGAGCAAGATTCTCAGTCAGACAGCGATAGTGTCGCCAATGCTAGTAACGTAGTGACGGTTGATATTCCTGCAGGAAAGTACTTGGTATTTTCTGAAGAAGGTTATATGCCTAACACTGTGATGAATGCATGGGAAAGTGCTTGGGAATATTTCAATGCACCAGATTGCGAGCATACCCGAACGTTTAACGTAGACTTTGAGCATTATATCGGTGGTAACTTAGAATACGGTCAAGTTGATGTCTATATTGGTATCGAGTAAAGTTAGCAATTGGCTTAAGTAACTTAAGCTGCTCGATCCATTATCGATAAAACAATGACAAAAAAAGCGCTAACCTAAATCAGGTAGCGCTTTTTCTTTGGATAGATGTAATCAATTAGACAGGCGTAATTAATCTTATAATTAATCCAACAATAAATTTTCCAAAATGCCTTCGTAAATTTGGGCAAGCTTTCCTAGATCATCGACTTCTACTTTTTCATCTACTTGATGAATCGTTGCATTACGCACACCCAGTTCGACCACTTGGGCACCAGTTGGTGCGATGAAGCGTCCATCGGAAGTACCACCAGAGGTTGATAAGGTGGTGTCGACATCGGTTACTTTTTTGATGGCATTTTGACATGCCGAAACCAGTTTTCCTTCAGGGGTCAAAAACGGCTGACCAGATAACTTCCAATGAATATCGTAGCTCGCTTTACTGTTGGCAAAGTGCTTATCAAAGATAGCATGCGTTTTTGCCTTTAGTTCATCTTCAGTCGTTTCAGTTGAGAAACGGAAGTTAAAAACCACGTTTAGCGTTTCAGGAATGACATTGGTTGCGCCAGTGCCGCCATTGATATTTGATATTTGCAATGACGTGGCTGGGAAGTAGTCATTGCCATTGTCCCATGCGGTAGACGTCAATTCAGCAAGAGCAGACATCGCCGCATGAATTGGATTAGATGCTAGATGTGGATAGGCGACATGGCCTTGTTTACCTGTAACGGTAAGCTCTGCACCTAGCGAGCCACGACGACCGTTTTTGATAATATCACCTAACGTATCGGTACTTGATGGCTCACCAACGAGACAGTAGGTGATTTTTTCTTGACGAGCTTCTAAAGTTTCGATCACTTTGACCGTACCATTAATTGACGGCCCTTCTTCGTCCGAAGTGATTAAAAAAGCAATAGAGCCATTGTGCTCAGGATGATTAGCAACGAAACGTTCGGCTGCAACAGTAAAAGCTGCAATACCCGTTTTCATATCGGCGGCACCGCGTGCCCACAGATACCCATCAGCGATAGTTGGAGTAAACGGAGGGTATGTCCAGTTTTTTTCGTCACCTGTTGGTACGACATCAGTATGACCAGCAAAGCAAATCACTGGATCGCTAGTACCGCGGCGTGCCCATAAGTTTTTGACTTCGGCATGTTCACCGCTTTGTTTTCTATCACCAAAATACATAAACTCGCAATCAAAGCCTGCTTGTTCTAACCGTGCTGACAACATATCTTGGCAACCATCGTCATCGGGCGTTACTGAAGGGCGCTCTAACAGTGCAATACTTAAGTCTAATGTTTCTTGCTGGTGGGTTTTACTATTGTTTTCTGAACTCATGACAGTCCTAGTTAAGTTGAGTTAATGTTTTTTGCTATAAAAGATAGCTTGTTTCTTAGCAGGTCTATTTGGTACTAATTATTTATACGTTGCAAATATATAAAGGTTAATCGATTTCTATAGCTAAAAAAATATTAGTCTCTGTCTAAGTAAATTTTTTCATAATCACCATAAAATTTTGCTAAATACTCTGTAATACATTTTTCGGCTAGAGTATTGCTATAAGTTTTAGCTTTGTCTCTGTCATAATTACTGATATTGCCACCAGCAAAAACAACTTCGCCCATTTGATAACTTATTCCTAATAATTCTAAAGTTTTATTACTAATATCGAAAGTGGCATGTCCTTCTGGAAATACTGGCGTCATCCATCTTGTTCCATCAAATGCAAGTAGACACCCGTTCTCATACTTGAACTCAGTAGTGATAGCAGTTGGTGTAACTATTACAGGTTTTTCAGAGGTGGATTTTGGTAGGTGATAGGTAAAGAAAGGCTCACTGATTTGTTGAATTGAGGCTTGATGATCAATAGTCGTACAGCTTGCAAGCAAAGGTAACATAATAAGTAAAACAGAATGGTTGAATAGATTCTTACGCATTATTATTGTCCTTAATTAACAAAGCTTACTCAGAGTCATAGCAAATGATAGATATACTCAGGGCGCAGCAAACAAAACTACAGCATCATCACGTCTTAGCCAAGTGGCGATAGAGTAGCGTTGGCGATGCGCAGTTTGTACTTGATGACGTAAATCACTATCGAAAATAATCAGTCTATTGGCAACTGGCATCACTTCATGGTGCGTGCCATGCTTATCCACGACTTCTAGTGCACCGCCGTCAGTGGCTTCCCAATCATCATTGAGATAAAACACTGCTGAGATAATACGTTCATCACGTCCAGCAGGGTTGTCACTGTGCCATTGATAGCCAAGGCCAGTCGGATAACACGCATAATGCGCTTCACTATGGCGAATACCAGCGAATAAACTACGATTGAATAGCGAGGCCAAAGCATTGATGCTTTGCAGATAGTAATAGCCTGCAAAAAAGTCTTCAGTAATCCAGCGTATTCTATCACCGCGAATATCACTGATGCGAACACCCGCGGTCAGCTCTGCATCACGATAGTCAATAAAACCGCTTTCTGCTTGTAGTGCTAATAAGGCAGTACTATTGAATACATCATCAATAATGAGCCAGCCGTCAGCGACAAAGGTATCAAGCTGTTTATCCGTCAGCTTATCTTCCCAGTTAACCGCAAAGTCAGACATTTGCAATACATGCTGAGTAGGAATTTCTTGGCTAACATTCTGAGTATCTGGCAGCAGTAATGGTGGATTATCCTGACCTATCGGATGATCAACGACCAACGCTGTCTTGTTAAGGTTGCTAATAATCTGCGTCATTTCATCTCATTATTATCAATCAGCTGTCAATATACCGTCATTCAATGCGTTTTTATTGAAAGCACTTACTAAAACCACATTATCTTTTACTCTGCCTATGCTACCATAGATGCAATTTTTCTTATTTAAACTTTTGAGATTATGAACTATAAACACGCCTACCACGCTGGTAACTTTGCTGATGTGGTTAAACACATTTTATTGGTACAACTGCTTAATCAACTGGGGCAGAAAAACAAACCTTTTTATGTGCTTGACGCTTATGGCGGTCGTGGACTGTATTCACTAAGCAGTGAAGAAGCGCGCAAAACAGGTGAGGCCAAAGGTGGTATTCAAGCTTTTCTGAAAGCAGATACCGAAAAGGCCCCAGCTGCTGTCAAAGATTATATGGAAGGCATCAAGCAAGCCAAATTCACTTACGACAATAAAGTCTATCCTGGTTCGCCATGGTGGGTGGCCCATCATGTCGAAAAAACCGCCGCTAAAAAGCCTGATGCTGGCGTGCGTGCTGAGGCTTTTGAAGCCAAAGCGACTGAATACGATGCGTTGAACTATCAGCTACATAAGTTGCCAATTGGTATTCAGCATCGTGATGCTTTTGAAGGTATCACCGCTGTTATTCCACCAAAAGAAAAGCGCGGTTTGATTTTCCTTGATCCCCCTTATGAGCAAGAGCACAAAGATTTTACGCGCCTTATCGACCTATTGGTCGCGGCTTATAACAAATGGCCACAAGGAACTTATGCGCTTTGGTTCCCAATCAAAAACATCGAAGCTGTAGAGCTCTTCTATAAAAAGCTCAAACGTACTGAAATGAGACGTCAGTTGGTTTGTGAGCTAAACATTTATCCTAATGATGTTGCAGTTGGTCTGAACGGTACAGGTCTACTGGTTATCAATCCGCCATGGCAGTTTGATAATCATGCACGTGAGATACTACGTTTCTTACAGCCAGTACTAAAAGTAGAAGACGCGCCAAACTTGACGCCTGATAGTGCGACCAATGTGCGCTGGCTCGTCGGCGAATAGCAATAACGGCCAATAAGGATATTAAGATGACGACTCAGCCACCTATCGGCCAGCCGAATAATGCACCTGTGAACAATGCGTCCTTAAATGACGGCTCGCTGCAAGATAATGCAGCGACTCAGCCACCGTTTATTGATGAGCACGAGTTTAATATCCGCCTAGCGGATAACGACAGCTATGATGGTTTGACATTTGAGGTGATTGAAGCTGAAGTAGCCGAAGGTAAGCGAGTGGTTAGTCGCGGTGTTTATTTAGCACCCAATTTGATCACAACCTTATCGCTACTGTCAGGCTTTTACTCGATTTTGGCGAGTACCCAAGGCGAGTTCTATAAGGCGGCTTTGGCTATCTTTTTATCCGCTATTCTTGATGGCGCAGATGGACGTGTCGCACGTATGCTAAATGCGCAAAGCCCATTTGGTGAACAATATGACTCCTTAGCAGATATGCTAGCATTTGGTGTTGCCCCTGCTATTTTGATTTATAGCTTTGCTCTAGAGCCGTTGGGTCGTATCGGCATTGGCTGTGCATTTGTCTTTACCGCCTGTGCTGCTTTTCGTCTTGCACGCTTTAACGTTCAGGTCGGCATCGTCGATAAAAAGTACTTTGTTGGCTTGGCAAGTCCGCTTGCTGCCATATTGGTGACGTCCGCTGTGATGGTCGCAGTCGATCATAACGAGTGGATTGGTCAATATGATACAGCCGTCATGCTACTGTTTGCGGCTTGGGTCGTCACTTGTGGTCTACTGATGGTCAGCAATGTCAAATACTACAGCTTTAAAGAATTTGACAAAAAGAAAGTGCCTTTTGTAGTGCTTATCATTGGGGTGTTAGTCATGAGCATCGTGCTCTATGATATTCCTGTTGGTATCTTAGCGATCGGCATTATCTACGCGTTATCAGGTATCGTGACTACGATTAAAACGAAAGTGAAAAGCTAAACGCTGTATTTAGGTTTTAAAAAAAGGAACTTACCGTCAGGTAAGTTCCTTTTTTCATATGTTCTGTATACTGCTGAAATACGTTGGCCAATATAAACAAGATCAATCTATAGATATAAAAGACAGTATTTAAAGTTTGATAGCGATAACAATGGGTTAGGTTGATACGATATCACTGATAGAAAATAACTGAGATTATTTATAGAGTTTCCTTGTTTTCTATCTAAAACTCCGTATAATGCCACCCAGTCGAAAGGGAAGTGGCTTACTGATTTGGACGATGTAAATTGTTTAAATTAAATAGAAAATACTTCTTGACTAAATAAATATAGCGTCTATAATACGCACCTCATCAGGACGAGCTGGAAGTAGCTAGTGTGTAGATTACACATTAATAACCCAGTTAACTTGTTGAAACAAATTAAAAAAAAGAAGTTGACAGACTATTAAAACATGATATGATGGTCAGCTCGCTAAATAGGATAAGCCACATTGGCTAGCTTATTTAGTTTGAAATACTAGCACTGGACGACAGTGTCAGACATTATTTAAAAGCATAACTAAAGAACAACTTGTGTGGATTTTTGCTGATTCAGAATGCTAAAAAATAAAGTTGACTATCTTTTCTTTTCGGAAAGATTATTAACTATAAAAATTATCATTTAAGACAGC
>NZ_JASDCR010000026.1:0-43592 GCF_030407795.1 Psychrobacter sp. APC 3279
GAACTTCTTTGCCAAGATTAAGCAGTATCGTGCGATTGCTACTCGCTATGATAAGTTAGCCCGTCATTTCTTGAGTGCTATTTATCTGGTTTCTTGTGTCATTTGGCTTAATTGATGACACGCCCTAGCTATTAAATGACTAACTAGTGAAAAACACACCTTTATCTTGGCAATGCTTTTTGACCTGCTCATATACTGCATCAGCATTAAGCGCTGAACTATCAAGCAATAAAGCATCTGCCGCAGGCTTCGACGGCGCTGTACTACGATTTTCATCACGGTCATCACGCTCTTTTATCGTCGCTAAAATCGCTTCAAAATCTTCTGTTTGACCAGCGTTCAATAACTGAGTCACACGGCGCTCTGCACGCGCTTCAGCACTGGCCGTCAAAAACACCTTAACATCAGCATCTGGGAAAACAACCGTACCCATATCGCGACCATCAGCAACCAAACCTGAACGAGTGGCCATATCTTGTTGTAGCTTTAGCAATGCTTGACGAACCTGTGGAAAGACAGCTATCTGTGATGCATAGCCTCCGACCGTTTCATTGCGTACTTGCTCACCTACTGCTTGTCCATTAACAATGATATCTACACGTCCTGAGTCATTGTTCGGTACAAACGCTATCTCCAAGCTTTCAGTCAATGCCAGTACAGCATCTTCGTCAATTGGTTGGCTGGCATCCGCGCTAATCAAACCCGCTTCAAAGGCTTTTAGTCCGACAATTCTATAAAGCGCACCAGAGTCTAACAACTGATAGCCTAACACTTGTGCCAGACGCCATGTGACCGTACCTTTACCAGCGCCACTAGGACCATCGATACAAATAACAGGGTAGCGCACTGATGAGGTGTGGCTATCCTCTGTATTGAGTAAAACATTATCAGGTGTAGAACTAGTCATAATACTTACTCAATAATATGCGTTACTTATATCGCTTATCATATGTCATTAATAAAACAATATTTATTCGTATGTTAAGTCTTTAATAGCCCATTAAGATGGGTGCTATCAAATAGGGCAATATTATAGCAAAAAATCATCGTGACCACTAGCACCAAGACTGATATCTTGTTTATTAGTGTTTTGAGTTTACATAGTGGCCTTATTCTTTTTTACCGCTTGCCTACGCTCACGAAAAAATGTCTTTAGTATTTGACTGCTATGCTCCCTGCATAATCCATTATAGGCTTGAATACTATGGTTGTAGAAAGGTTGTAATGATAAGTCCATTTGACTACCAACCATACCAGCACGCGGTTCACTTGCTGCGTACACCAACTTATTTACACGCGCATGGATTAGAGCACCGATACACATCGTACAAGGCTCTAGAGTGACATATAGAGTAGTCTGTAGCGGCAGTCGATAGTTTTCTAAACGCGTACAGGCGTCTCTCAATGCAACTATCTCGGCATGAGCAGTAGCATCATGGCTACTAATTGGTTGATTAAATCCTTGGCCGATAATCTGCTGATCATGTACCAATACCGCACCTACCGGCACCTCTCCTCGCTCAGCACCTTGCTGAGCAAGTTCAATTGCCTCTCGCATCCATTTAATATCTTCAGCCAACCAAAAGGTGTGGGATTGAATAGTTAAAGATTGATATGGTATTAAGCTTATATTCTGAATATTTTGCATTTATTGTGGTAATTGCCAGTCAATTGGAGTTTGGCCATACTGTGCCAAGTAGTCATTTGTTTTAGAAAAAGGTTTAGTGCCAAAGAAGCCACCACGGTTTGCCGCAAGTGGTGATGGATGTACCGCTGTCAGAATCAAATGCTTATCCGTATCGATATACTTACCTTTCTTCTGGGCTTTACTACCCCACAAAATAAACACAGTATGCTTTGTCTGTTCATTAACTGCATCGATGACAGCGTCAGTAAACTGCTCCCAGCCTTTATTCTGATGACTATTTGGCTCGCCTTCTCGCACAGTTAGTGAGCTATTAAGCAGTAGAACGCCTTGCTGCGCCCAATACGTCAAATCACCATGTGCTGAAGGCCGAATACCAATGTCATCTGCCATTTCTTTGAGCAAGTTATTCAATGATGGTGGCTTTGGAATGGCTTTAGGAACAGAAAATGATAACCCCATAGCCTGACCTGGACGATGGTAAGGATCTTGGCCCAAGATTACCACTTTGACTTGCGATAACGGCGTAAGGTTCAGCGCATTGAACATCAACGGTGCAGGCGGATAGATACTATCATCCGACTGATACGCCTCTTTTAAGAACGCACGTAGATTGTCCATATTCTCAGACGTTAATTCATCTGCTAATGCCGTTTTCCAATCCTCTGGTAAACGGACATTGTCTAAAATCGCTTGTTTTTGTTCTGGAGTCTTTGTTTTCGGTTCATCAAACAGTTCCATAGTGTGTCCTTTTTATACTTGTTATCTTGTTATAAGTTCCATAGCTTTGTTAAAGCTAGCTTACTGTAAATAATCATACTAACAAAAAATGGTGTTTGCTTTGTTGATGAATTATAGCAATAAAAAAACGGCTACCGCAGTAGTACGGTAGCCGTTTTTTTGACATCAACATTAAACAACTTAACTGGCTAAAGACTCAGAGTCAGGTTGTGGTTCATGAGTTTCAACAACTGTCAGAATAATACGACTATCAGCTGAGCCTTTGTCTGATACCTTATCAAGCTTCATTGTATCATTCTCTTGGGAATCATCGACTTTAGGCTCTAAGGTCAGGTGTACGACACCGCCATTGACCAAATCACCAAACAAAATCATACTTGCCAATGGTTTTTTGATTTCATCCTGAATCAGACGTTGCATCGGACGTGCACCCATTAGACGGTCATAGCCTTTATCTGCTAGGTAATCACGTACATCATCATCAATCTCTAATGTCACTTGCTTATCATCAAGCTGTACTTGCAATTCAACCAAGAACTTATCGACAACTGATACAACAACTGACGTATCTAGAGGGTTGAACTGAATAATGGCATCTAAGCGATTACGGAACTCTGGCGTAAACACACGTTTCAGCGACTCTGTATTATCACGGCTATGGTCTTGTTGCGTGAAGCCCATTGACGAGCGACTGATACTATCAGCACCAACATTCGTTGTCATAATAACGATGACTTGCTTAAAGATTGCCACACGACCATTGTTATCAGTTAACGTACCATGATCCATTACTTGTAGTAACAAGTTGAAGACATCTGGATGCGCCTTTTCAATCTCATCAAGCAACAACACACAATGTGGATGCTGATTGATTTTTTC
This sequence comes from Psychrobacter sp. APC 3279, assembly GCF_030407795.1. Taxonomy (NCBI): domain Bacteria; kingdom Pseudomonadati; phylum Pseudomonadota; class Gammaproteobacteria; order Moraxellales; family Moraxellaceae; genus Psychrobacter; species Psychrobacter sp. APC 3279. The sequence continues at coordinate 3,266 of NZ_JASDCR010000026.1, forward strand.
AGTGAGCAAACCACCTTGATCATAGCCAACATAACCCGGAGGCGCACCGATCAAGCGTGATGCCGTGTGCGCTTCCATATACTCTGACATATCGAAGCGTACTAACTCTACACCTAGCAAGTTGGCTAGCTGACGTGACACTTCTGTTTTACCCACACCAGTCGGACCTGCAAACATAAACGAACCGATTGGCTTATCTGGTGCTTTTAATCCTGCACGTGATAGCTTGATAGCATCGGCTAACGTGGCAATCGCCTCATCTTGACCAAATACCAAGTGCTTCAGATCTCGATCTAAATGCTCAAGGATACTCTTGTCATCACTCGATACAGATTTAGGTGGAATACGTGCCAGTTTAGCAATAATAGCCTCGATATCAGCCACATCGATTTTCATCGGTGGCTTTTGACCTTTTGATAATTTCACACCATCTGCTGGTTTAGCACTATCGCTTGCTTTCGCAGTCGCTGCTTCATCCTGCATTTCATTGTCTGTATCACCATCGATACCTTCGATATCAGCATCAATCTGCGCATCAAAATCTTGCTCTAAATCAGCAATGAAACTTTCTTCCGCTTCGATATCATCGACATCAGGCACCACGCCTAAGCGCTTGTACGCACCTGCTTCATCAATCACGTCAATGGCTTTATCAGGTAAAAAACGCTCATGAATATGCTTGGCTGATAACTGTACCGCTGTGACCAACGCTTCATCCGTATACTCAACATTATGGAATTCTTCATAACGAGGTTTTAGGCCACGCAGGATATCGATGGTGTCATCCACACTAGGTTCTTTGACATCGATTTTTTGGAAACGACGCGACAATGCATGGTCTTTTTCAAATACTTGGCGATACTCAGTAAAGGTCGTTGAACCAATACAACGCAGCTCACCGTTAGCAAGCGCTGGCTTGATAAGGTTCGATACATCCATATTGCTGCTCATAGATGAACCAGCACCAATAATCATATGAATTTCATCAATAAAAAGAATAGCATTTGGTTTTTTCTTTAGCGCATCAAGCAATGACTTCATGCGTTTTTCAAAGTCACCGCGATACTTGGTTCCCGCAATCAGTGAACCGATATCAAGGCTGTAAATCACGCAACCGTTAAGTGGCTTTGGTGCTTTATCGTTAATAATTAACCATGCCAGACCTTCAGCGATAGAGGTTTTACCTACACCAGGCTCACCTACTAGCAATGGGTTATTTTTACGACGACGGCACAGTACTTGGGCAGCACGTTCAATTTCAGAAGCACGTCCAATCAAAGGATCGGTTTTACCTTCAGCAGCTCGCTGGTTTAGATTGGTCGCAAATTCAACTAAGGGATCTTTACTGGTCTTTTCAGAGGCACTACGACGCTCAGTGCCTGCAGAACCGCGTGATTCAGAAGGCTCTTCTTTATCTTGGCCGTGTGATAAATACTGGGTTAACTCAAGGCGACTGATGCCTTGTTTTTTAAGCAGGTAGACAGCATAGGTATCATGTTCTGAAAACATAGAGACCAAAATATCAGACCCTTCCACCAGACGACCACCACCGATCGACTGCACGTGAAAAATAGCACGCTGCAAGATACGATCAAAGCTTTGAGTCGGCTGCGGTGACTGTTCTGTATCAGCATCGATGGTTGGCGTGTGTTTATTAATATAAATCTCAAGCTCAGTACGCAACGCCGAGACATTAGCATTACAAGCAGTCAACGTATTGGCAGCATGAGTGTTTTCTAATAAGGCCAAAAGCAAGTGTTCAACAGTGAGATACTCATGCGATTTTTGGCGCGCAAGCGTCATTGCTAAACGTAGAGAAACTTCAAGATGACGACTTAACATAACAACTTCCTACGGTTATATCTATCTTTATAATTGATAGTTTTATGAATGAGTTAGTAAGTAAATCAGGGCGGTAGATGAATTGTTCAAGGGCTATATTCGTATTATTAGAAGTCATGAATAAATGAGGTGAGCGGTAGACTATTGATTAAATACTATAATCTCGCTATCAGCCAACAGTAATCATAACTATCAATGGCCGCTTTTCTTTATATCAACACGATACTTCAACGGAGTCAATCTATTAACACAGACTAAAATGTATCAAAGCGTGCTACAAGCTAGTAGCGACAACCTTAATAACGAATATTAAATGTTGAAAAACTGATTAGATAGAAAGAGAGATTGATATTTGAAAAGCTAGAAATGACGTGGTTTTAGCAAATTCAACGGAGATACTTAGTCTAAAACTATTGAATAGACTGTTTAATAGATAGGGTTATTTGCTATAGAAATCAATGCTATATGGATAATAAAACTATTTTAAGAGTCAAATTTCGTATATAAGAGGGGTGACTGGAAAGTCAAAAAAGCTCACTATAAAGGTGAGCTCTGGTATGAATTATTTAAAAGTACAAAATATTAGATAAAGCTTTAATAGAGCCATATATCAGTATAAAAAATTAATAAATTGCTCTACTCGCCTTGGTGTGGTTCGATTTGGGTCAATAACGGATAACCTTCACGATGTGCCAGACTATTTACTTTTTTGGCCTTAGTCTCGGCGATATCTTTGGGATAAATGCCAGCAATACCTTTGCTGCTATTATGAATAGTCAGCATAATCTCGACCGCAGAATCCATACTATGACGAAATTCTGACTGCAATATGTATACAACAAACTCCATCGGCGTGTAGTTGTCATTGTACATAACGACCGCATACATAGGCGGTTTGGCTACTTCAGGCTCTGCGACCAATACATCTGCTTGCGGTGACGTTTCACCATCGGTATCACCGTCTTGTGCACGATGAGCAGGCATATTGGGAAAGTGCCAATCAGCAACCGTTGGCGTGGCTTGTGATATCATTTTTTTCATCATAATCAAAATATAATTATAAGGTAAGTTTAAGATAGAAGAGATTGTTAAGGCAGGCAATAAGGCATGGTATAAAGCACAACCACTAAATAGGGCTATTGTGCTTCGATTTCAACCACAGCATCGTCACTGAGTATTTCAATAAGACATGAGGTAATTAAGGTACGATAGGACTTTCATCAACTTCTGGTAAATCTAAAAGCGATGGTAGCATGTTATCCACACTATCACCGAGCTTCCAGTCATACAATTGCTCTACTTTCTGACCACCAGCTTGCAAAGTCAGCTTGGCTTGCAATGGTCTAAAGCCTGATGGCATTACAAAGCGACCACGTATCCGAACGATACCTTCGATCATATGGTATGCAGGGTCAAGAGGTACTTCTACAAGGTCATCATTGTTAAGTAGCGTCAATACAGGCCTCAAGCGTTTGGCTTGACCATCGCTACTGAGCATCCCAATATCAAAACCATACTCAAAAGCATTTTCAGGTAGTGGCGAAATTTTGGCACCTAATACCTGTAAAGGCATACCACCTTTCTCACGGATGACATCTGAATATAGCTCATTGAGCTGTGACACTTGTTTATTTTCTACTGCTAATTCTTGCTGGCTTTCACGCAGTTCTTTTAAATTAGCCAAACTGATAGCCAGTTCTTGTTTGGCAGTTGCCGCTTGGTTAGTAGCTATCTTATTGCTAAGGCGCAAATCTTCTAGCGCTTGTGTCGCTTCAGTGCTATCGATGATTGCTTGCTTGGCTTCTGTTTCCATCGAATGCAGGCCACGTTGGTAACCAAGCTTATGACCGAATACCAGCCCAACCACTGCTGTCACTAATACGGCCACTACAAACAGTGCCAATACCAATGTAGAAGCGCCGTGTTGTGAGCTAGCAATACCACTTATAGGGACATTATTATTTCTGAAGGAATGCTGTTTGCGCTCCAAGCTAGGTATAACCGAGTCTTTACACGATAGACGTGCTGGCTGTGAGCAAAAGCGTAGTACGAGCTGAACACGCATTTAGACAGTATCTCTTAAGGGTAAGGGCAAGTCATTATAGCCGAATTTATAATCAATACCTAGCACCGTAAATGTGAATGATTGGAATATGAAGTCGTTGATATTAAGGAACAATCGGTGCAAAATTCAGCCCCATTGACTCATCAAAACCGAACATCACGTTCATGTTTTGCACAGCCTGCCCAGCAGCACCTTTGACTAAGTTATCTTGAACAACGATAACTGTTAGCTCAGCACGCTCATTGTCCTGATGTACCGCAATACGTAAACGGTTACTAGCACGAACACTGCGCGTATCAGGATAAAGCCCCTTTGGCATGACATCAACAAACAACTCTGACGCATAGCTATTTTCAAACGCTTGCTGCCAATCGATAGCCGCACCTGCATCGGTCAGCTCCATATGAATAGAGCTTAGCATGCCCCGAATCATCGGTACTAAATGCGGCAAAAAGCGAATGCGATGCGCGAACTGACTGTCTAATAACTGTGCAACACCCTGTTCAATCTCAGGTAAATGACGATGGCCTTCGACGCTATAAGCCTTAAAGCTATCCGTTGTCTCAGCATAGTTAAGTGCAAGTGATGCTTGACGGCCTGCACCAGACACACCAGATTTTGCATCAATTACAATACGAGACTCAATCAAACGCTCTTCTTGCTTATTCTGGGCTTCGATAATTGGTTTTAGACCCAAAATCGCAGTGGTTGGATAACAGCCTGGGTTGCCTACTAGTAACGCATTCGCAAGCTTGTCACGATTGATTTCTGGTAGGCCATAGACTGCTGTTTTCAACAGTTCAGGACAAGCATGTGACTGCTTGTACCAATGCTCAAAGTCAGTCAGTGACTGCAAACGAAAGTCAGCAGCCAAATCGATAACCTTGACGCCAGCTTGTGTCAGCGCTTCAGCTTGCTTCATTGCAACACCGTGCGGCGTCGCAAAAAATACAACATCACATTTTTGCAATGCAGCAAGCGTATTATCACCCAAGTCGCTAAAAACGATGTCAGACACACCGCGTAAGCTTGGGAAGATTTCATCAGCACGAGTGCCAGCTTCGCTACGAGAAGTTAATAAATCAATAGAAACCTCAGGATGAGCAGATAATAGGCGAATAAGCTCAATACCCGTATAGCCTGTACCACCGACGATCGCTGCTGAAATCATAAAACACCCTTTTCTTGGTAAATACTCAATATGCACTGATAGATTCTATATTTGCCTGTAATGCGTGTAGTTCTACAAATCATGCAATTCTACAAATACAGAATCACTCCCTAAATATTCTGACTGTTAAATTTTATAGTCGTGTACTGCATCTACAAACACTTTGGCGTTGTCAGGGTTAACCCATTGGGTGATACCATGACCTAAGTTTGCTATGTAACCAGTCTTTTCACCATCAGCGTAAGCACGGTCAAGCATGGCGTTCACTTCCGAACGGATAGTTGCAGGCGAACCATATAACGTCGCTGGATCTAAGTTACCTTGGATAGCTTTGCTGCTTTGCAGTTTTTTATGCTTTTTGGTTAATTGACGCTGACTTTCAGTCAATACTTGACGTGCACGATCAATCGGCATCGTCCAGTCTAGACCTAGCACATCTGCTTCGCTGTCAGCCTGAATATCAAGCCATAACCCACCACCTTTAGTGAATAGCACTACAGGTACTTGTGGATGACGTTCCTTTAGTTCGGCGACAATACGTTTATTATAAATGTGTGAAAATTCGATAAATTGACGATGGCCTAACGCCCCGCCCCAACTATCAAATATCTGTACAATTTGAGCACCAGCGACGATTTGGGCATCTAAATAATCAATAACTGACGTCGCAAGCTTGTCTAATAACTGATGTAGAAAATCAGGGTTACTATACAAAAAGCCTTTGGTATAACGATAATCTTTCGAGCTACCGCCCTCTATCATATAAGTAGCCAACGTCCACGGACTACCAGAAAATCCAAACAATGGCACTTGACCATTCAATGCTTTACGAATGCTGGTTACAGCTCGCATTACATAGTCTAGAGAGTCGTTTGGCTCAAGCACTGGCAATCTATCAAGATCAGCCTGCTCACGAATAGGATGTTTGAACTTAGGGCCTTCACCCGTTTCGAAATACAAGCCCAGTCCCATCGCATCAGGGATAGTTAGAATATCACTAAACAAGATAGCAGCATCTAAATCATAACGGCGCAATGGCTGTAGAGTCACTTCAGTAGCCCGGTCTGTATCTTTGCACAGGCTCATAAAGTCACCCGCTTCAGCACGAGTGGCTTTATATTCTGGTAAATAGCGACCAGCTTGGCGCATCATCCATACCGGTGTGGTATCGATGGGCTCAAAACGTAATGCACGTAGCAATCTATCATTTTTTAAAGGTGCAAACTGTTGCTGAACCGAGTTACTACCGTCTGAAGCACTCATTTACAAATCTCCAAAACAGCACAATATCCATATTTATAAATGGATATTGTGCTGGATAAAATAAGTTGAATAAAAAAGGTTATACGAAAGCGCTATACAGTTAATGCAAGATTGTCGCGGTGTACCATGACGACACGCTCTTCGCTACTACCAAAGATCTTATCGAACTGTTCAGTACGCTCACGAGCGACGCGGCGCGCATCATTCGATGAGAAGTTTACCTGCCCAACGGCAATACGTTCGCCAGTATCTTGATGTATGATTTCTACCACATCACCCTCATCAAATCCGCCCTGCACTTCTACAACACCCACTGGTAATAAACTTCTATTGTGCTCAGTCAATGCTCTTGCAGCGCCTGCATCAACGACCAAGCTACCTGACATCCGCAGATGCGCAGCTAGCCACTGTTTACGCGCGATAATTTTATCTTCGTCATTAGTCGTCAGTAACGTACCTACAGCCTCACCTGATACCACACGAGTGATAACATCATCGATAGCACCGCTGACGATAACGGTAGGACAGCCACCCATTGCCGCAAGGCGTCCAGCACGGATTTTGGTCAACATACCACCGCGTCCAAGCTTACCGCCGTCTCCTGCAATATCAAATAAATAATCAGCCATTGCACGTTCTTGACGAATCATCTTAGCGTCAGGATTATCACGTGGGTTATCAGTGAAGACACCTTCTTGATCGGTTAAGATAATGTACAAATCAGCATTAACCATTGCGGCTGCCATCGCACCCAAGGTATCGTTATCGCCAAATTTAATCTCATCAATCGTAATGGTATCGTTTTCATTGATAACAGGTAGTACGCGCCATTCTAATAACTGTGTCAGCGCACCCGTCGTGTTGAGGTAACGGCTACGATTAGACAAATCATCATGAGTTAGCAGTAGCTGCGAGCTTTGAATGCCATGCTGAATCAAAGCTGACCACCATGTTTCAATCAACCCCATTTGACCAATAGAAGCACAGGCTTGTAGTGCTGCTAGTTTTTTGGGGCGTTCCTCAAGGTTCATACGTACCACACCTTCAGCAACGGCACCTGATGATACTAGCAGTACCTCAACGCCTTTTTTGTGCAGCTTAGCAATTTGCTTTGCCCACTCATATATGGCAGTACGATCCAGCCCTCGACCGTTATTGGTTAATAGTGATGAACCAATTTTGACAATAACGCGCTGAATATCAAAGTTGCGAGTTTGCTTAACAAATCTTGCTTCTTCCATCGTGTTTGCTATGTCATCTGCCATATAAACTCCTTTTTTTCATATTAATTGATTGTAGGGATTAAATTCACAATTCAAGTATAACTGCTCAAGCATACTAGCTTAAGGAACGTACATTACCTCAACGCCATCGTCATCATCGTCGTCAAAATCAGACGCATCCAAGCCTTCACGTGCTGCTTTACGAGCCGCACGATATGCTTCACGCTGTGCTTCAGTGTTAAGACGTACTTCAGCTTCTAGACGCTCAAAACGTTCTTTTTGTGCTTCAGCGAAGATAGGATCTTCTATTTCACGCTCACGCTCAAGTTCGATATCATTCATCAAATGATATTTAACTGCGTCAACGCCTTCACCAGTTAGCGTTGCGGTACGGAAGACCATACCAGTCCAACCAAGCTCTGCCACAATATGGGTACAAAGCGCATTCAAATCTCCATCATTGACCTGATCGATTTTGTTTAATACCAAAATCTGCGGTAAGTTGGCCAATTCAGGAGAAAAACGCTCAAGCTCGTTTAAGATAACGCGAGCATTCTCGACTGGATCGCTGCCATCAACAGGCTTAACATCAACTAAGTGTAACAGACGACGTGTACGCGCAACATGCTTTAAAAAGCGAATACCAAGTCCTGCGCCTTCTGATGCGCCTTCAATAAGACCAGGAATATCTGCCATCACAAACGAGCGATGACGACCAATATCGACCACACCCAAGTTTGGTACTAGGGTAGTAAACGGATAGTCAGCCACTTTTGGTCTAGCAGCAGAGACTTGACGGATAAAGGTCGATTTACCGGCATTAGGCAAACCAATCAAACCAACGTCAGCGACTACTTTTAGCTCAAACTTAAGAACTTTTAGCTCGCCTTCAAAACCTGACGTCGCTTTACGCGGTGCCTGGTTGGTCGAGCTTTTAAAATGGGTATTACCCAGACCACCATCACCACCTTTGGCAATCAGTAGTGTCTGGCCAATCTCAATCAAATCGCCCAATACTTCGTCTGTCTCGGTATCAACTACCGTGGTACCAACTGGTACTGGTAAATAAAGATCATCAGACCCTTTACCTGAACAGTTTCTACTATGGCCGTTCTCAGCACGCATGGCGTCATGACGACGCGTATAACGATAGTCGACTAAGGTGTTGGTGTTGTCTTCTGCAATGACATACACATCTCCGCCCTTGCCGCCATCACCACCATCAGGTCCACCACGTGGGACATACTTTTCTCGGCGAAAACTGGCGATTCCGTTACCACCGTCACCTGCTTTTACCGTTACGACGGCTTCATCAATAAATCGCATCTTACGTTCCTTAATTCACAATCCAGTCTATAAACTGGTTACAACCAACGGTTGTATTTTGGGGTTTTGCTATGTTGTTGCGTCAAAATAAACACTGTATAAATACTACTTTTACTTAGTGCCCATTATGACAATAACACCCGATAATCAATCGGACTATCGGGTGTTTAAGTATGACAGTTAAAGTACTACCAAGCTATTCAAAGTAGCATCTGCTGCAGCGCCATTCTTGTGACACGATAGCTCTACTATACTTGGTATGACGTTATTGCTCTACTGTATTTAGTAATCTATGCTGGAATCTGAGCGTAGCTGATTCCGGCCATTTGCGTCGCCAAACGCAATACCTGAGTACTATAACCTACTTCGTTGTCATACCAAACATATACGATGGCTTGGTTGTCAGTCAAAATAGTGGCTTGAGCATCGATAATACCCACATGAGTCGTACCAACGAAATCCGTTGATACCGCTTCTGTAGAATCTGTATAAGCAATCTGCGACTGCCAAGTGCTGCTATTAGCCATTTTACGCAAGAACTCATTTAACGCATCAGCGCTTGCTGGAGCAGTTTTCAGATTCACGTTCAAGATTGCTAGGCTGACGTTTGGTGTTGGTACACGAATAGCGTTACCCGTTAGCTTACCGTTTAGTTCTGGCAATGCTTTACCAACAGCTTTTGCAGCACCAGTACTAGTGATAACCATGTTCATCACAGCACTACGACCACGGCGGTCTGCTTTATGATAGTTATCAACCAAGTTCTGATCATTGGTAAATGAGTGGATAGTCTCTACATGACCATTTACAATACCGTACTCATCATTCAATACATTCAACGTTGGTGTAATCGCATTGGTCGTACAGCTAGCCGCACTAACGATCGTATCATCACCAACGGTATCATTGTTCACACCATAAACGACGTTTTTAATATCACCGCCAGCAGGTGCTGTTAATAGTACTTTTTTCACGCCAGTAGACTGCAGATGCTTACCAAGGCCTGCTTCGTCTTTCCAAATACCCGTGTTATCGATAACAAGAGCATTATCGATACCATAAGCAGTATAGTCGATTTCGCCTGGGTCTTTGGCATAGATAACTTGTACAAAACGACCATTAACGATCATACCGTTATTATCATCGTCAATGCTGATGCCGCCTAAGAATCTACCATGAATTGAGTCACGCTCAAGCAATGAGATACGTTTAGCCAAGTCACCAGCAGCGGCTGGACGTACAACGATCGCTTTTAGTTGTAGACCTTTCGCGCTTGAGGCTTGTGACAATAGCAGACGAGTCAAAATACGACCGATACGGCCAAAACCATACAGCACAACGTCCGTTGCGCCATTTACAGCACCAGCGTTATTGATAGACTGTAAAGCAGTCTGTAAGTCAGTATCATTAGCAATCAATTGACCAACATCGATACGAGTGGCTTGAATATCAGTATTTTCTGAAATAACTTTTACCATCGCTAGAGTATCAGCGATATCGATAGCTTTTGCTCCGTGATCGCGTAGTGCTACTTTTTGATGTAAAGCAAGTATTTGACCAACTGAGGTAGAGTCTAGCGTTTCGCCAAACAAAGTCACTTGTACGTCTTGCTTGTTATAGAGCTTGTTTAGTAGCCCCATAAGCTCAATCGCTTGTTGCTCTTGATTGTTGTAGTTGTTCAAGTGGTCTTGATGTAATTGGCGTAAGGTATCAGCGTTGCTCACGAGAAACATCCTTATGGTCAGTAATGTATGATCAATAAAATATGAAGAAGTGTAAAATAGATAGGTCGTGTATACTCTAAATGGCGACTCTAATATGATAATCAACCACTATCAATATGGGTTATTGACGCTAGAGTATTTGAATCGCCTAGATTTTAGCCTAAAACGCCTCATTTTGCCAGTAGTAACCGATTAGCTAGCGTGCATAATAGGTTTCATTCTCTTATATCTTATATAGCTCTTATATATAGTTCTCATATACAGCTAGTAATAAAAGTAAAGGCAGCTATATATGCTGCCTTATTCGAGACGTAATAAAATACTAATCGCTATATGGTTTAATTAAAGCAGTAAATTCAGTTACATCTATTATGGTGCTAGATTCACCGTTTGATTACTCTGCGACGTCAATGTAAACTCTTTTAAGTCATAACCTTGCTGCTGAGCAATTTGACGATACTTAGTATACGTTTCCTGACTGATATTTGGCGAGCGTGCTAGTAACCATAAGTATTTTTTATCAGGCGTCCCTACTAGCGCGGTTTTGTAATCTGCATCACGTGCCAGCACCCAATAATCAGCACGGCCGACTGGAATCCAGCGAATCCACTTTGGTAAGAACGTCACTTTTAGTTTGCTGCCGCTTTCATCGACTGGCTTAGCCAAACCTTCTGCAACAATACCTGAACCATCCTCGCTCACACATTTGTTAGTAACCGTGATTCCTGAGCCATCATCTTTTTGAGCATAATTGGCTGTCACATCACCAGCACACTTGCGCTGGAAATACATCGGCAAACGGCCAATTTCATACCAAGTACCTGCATAGGTATTTAGATCTACGCTATCTACAGTAGTTGGCGTACTTGCAGATTTATGAATAATATCACTTGGCTTAACCGACAGCATATCGGTCGTGGTCTTCTCACTCATCGCATCATCAGACATTTCATTAGTTGCCGTGTTGTTGGTTGCCATGTTCACTGGCGGCGTGGCCGCATAGGCTGAGAACGCTGCTAACGGTATAATAATCGCTAAGGCAATGCCTGTATGTTTGATCAGTCCATTCATAAATATGCGCTCCGGTATTTCTTTGTAGGATGAATTATTTGCTGATGTATCATTGATTTTCTCAGCGTCGACAGCCTGTTCAGAACCACTGTTTAGATTATCTATTTGATCCTCTAACAGTCCCGACATTAATGGCTCATCTTCATTCAGCTTTTGTGGCTGCTTATTTCGCGCTGACTTATAGCCAGATGATCTGTAGCCACCAGCCACGTCATGATTGTCCTCATTGCTATTTTTTAGATCTTTGCTTATCTCATTGTTACTCATAGCTGACTCTTTTGCCCTAAGGCTTTTGTCGGCGCTTTTGTATCCAAAATAGCTGTCTTGCGAAGACGTGTTTTTTGCCAGATGGTGCGAATATTCGCCATTCGAGCTGTCGTGATTATAGCTAGCATCGTTACTAGCTTGGTTTGTCTGTTGTGTATCATCGCCATATTCATTGTCATTGAGCGATTGCTTAGGCTGCTGAAGTTGAGAACCAGCTGCCTGTGAATCAGTCCATGCTGACTCAGGTAACTTATTGGTTTTCATAGGAGTACCATTCTTAAATAGTGATTGTTAAAAACGCTTTATGTACGGCATCTATTTGGTCTCGTTTTCTAAAAGCCATTTGCTTTGGTATAAATTATTCGTGCAAAACTTGACTCTACAAAAGCTTTTTTATTATTGTATTTTGAGCATTACTTTTGGTTAGTCACTCGTCTATAGAAATAAGATCAACGTATCGTAGATATGCAATATATATTAAGGACAACTGGACTATTAAAACAGTAGTGCAATGTAGGAAAACGCAACGGTTTGTAAGTAACTATGGGGTTTGAGTGTTGTTTGAACACATCATAACCACACAGTTACTTACTGGATAACTAAGTTAAAAATCCGTTATTTGAACTTACTAAGCTTAATATGCAAGTCTAATACGGGTCACATTCAGGCAAATGACACGATGGATTCCCTATAGCTTTTTTGAGTCATGCGGATTATATAAACTGACGAATACCTGCCACACTGATACCGCCATACTGCAATGCTTGATTGAGCATAGCAGGCTCTAGACCACCTAACCCAATAACAGGCATATCAGCTAACTCTGCTAACCCTGACCATGCTTCCCAGCCAAGCGGTGTATCGTCAGGATGCGTTTGGGTGGCGAGCACAGGCGATACGAAAGTACCAATCACTGGTGGCAATGCATTCTGTATGCGCATGCTGGCAAGTTGATTGGCTGCCGTTATGCTCGCGATGTCATGGCAGCTGACGATAAGCGGATGGTCTTTAGATAACGACTGCGTTAGAGCTGTAGAACTGCCATCCTCATCAAAGCATTGCATCAGTGCCGTTTGTGTTAAATGCTTAGCAATTATCCGCTGGCCAATCTTTGTCTCATTAGCGGTTAGTGAGCCTTGCCCATTTAAAGGCTGCTCATTATCACTAGGTAAAATCGCTAAAATATCTGGACGTGCCGTTATCAATTGCTCAGCAAGATGCTTAGAATTTGCATCCTTCAAGCGGATATATACCCACGACTCTGATGCTAGATTTTCTTGATGATACTGTAGCCATGCCGCGGCTGCATCAGTGTGTGTGCCAAAATGTGCTAGAGGATAAGTAATCGCTATCTTCGATGGAAGTTTCAACCATTCAAGGATTGTCTTATTAGCAGCGGGCAGATGATACGCTCCTGCCAAAAGCTGTGATTTGCTCACCCAAGTTAATGTCTGCCCTTCTAAACCCTGATCACAGTGTCTATGCTGCTCGTACTGCTTTGCTGTCAGCTCAATCTTATAAACCTGTAAGCTGACCTGCTTGTCGCCATAATCATGATGCAAACGTCCAAGCTTAACGATAGTATTATCATCAAGTAAGATACCCGTCTCTTCAGCCACTTCTCTTATCAACGCCTGCGCTGCTGACTCATTCGCTTCTATCTTTCCGCCGACGAACTCGTAACGATTTCCCTGATGCTGAGTAGCATCTCGAAACCCAAGCAAATACTGATCTTCATAATGAATGACAGCCACTGCAACATTTACGATATTTACAATGCTGGGTTTGTTAGTTTTCGTCTTACTATTTGTCTTACTTTCTGGCTTCGTCTCTGATTGTTGATTTGACCCGTTTAACATACTTATATCCTTTATTTCGGTATTTACTCTGATCATTTTTAGTAATTTAATAGTTTTTATAGGCTAGATTATTTATTTAATTTATTACCTAACCTATTAATTTATATAGATAAAAAACCCATTACAGATTTTTTATGACAGCGAACTTAGATAAGTTTACATAATAACTGCATTTTATTTTATCAATTGCCTTGCAAATTTATCAAATCTAAATGATAATTATTATCGTTAAAAACAATTACGCTATGGTTAGTCAATTTTTTAAGCCACTTCTTCTCAAAAGGAATTTACTATGAGCATGGTCATCTCTCGTTATTTAAACTGTCGTGAAAACCGTCTGCCTACTTTGCAATCACAACATCTATTTGCACTGACTAAAGAGGTACGTATCGAGCATGAAGGCGAAGAGTATCGACTACGCCTAACTCGCAACAATCGCTTGATTCTAACCAAGTAACGTCTATTTCAATAGTATCTGTTTCAATACTTCTATAAAAAAACGCCTTCGTTATGAGGCGTTTTTTTATAGGTCATATATTTTAAAAATCACTTTAGAAGCTAACTCAATCAAATTTGATCAAAAAGCAATTGTCCTCTAAATAAACAATTTAGAACTGCCAACTATAGACCACATCTACTGCATTTTCAGCTGCTGAGCTTGCTTCTACATAGATACGGCGTGTCAATTGATAACGAACAGAAAGACTGTTTTGCGCATTGAAAACACCTACGCCATAGCGAATGTACAAATCAGGGGTTACGTAACCTGTGACGTTGACATTGGTGTCCTCGCTACTACCTGAGGCATCGACTGTCAGGCTCTGCAAGCCGAACGCTTGTCCGATTTGATTGGTCAGGCTACGAGTACCACTCAGACCGAAGCTCAATCCAGCAGCGGCCAAATTATTGGTCACTTGCGACTTAAACCCTTGCTCACTGATTTGCGTCGCGCTCTTGTTATCAATGCGGCCTGTTACCAACGCATTCATTGCCTGCTGCTGGGTTAGTCCTGCATTGTTAAAGACGATAATATTGGGGCTTTCGGTCGTTCCTTTGACACGCAGACCGACTGTTTTGCCATTAATTGTTTTGGCTGCTTCAATGCTCAAACTCGGTTTCATCACATCACCATTGAAACGAACTTGACCATAATTCAGCTCTAGGCTTTGGCCAAAGGCATTGATATTGGTACGGCGTGAGACCTGTACAACACCTCTGGCACGCATGATACCTGTACCATTCTGCGTAACATTAATCGCACCTGCCAATGGAATGACGGCGCCAAAACCACGGAAGTTGATATCATCGCCCAAATCAACACCGATATCCGCATTGATTGACCAAGGTTTTGAGATAGCCAGTACTTCATCGATATTACCAATCAAACGGCGATCTAGTACGACTGCATCTTCGGTTTGAGTGATAATATCTTCACTGGCCTCAGGCGGACGAATGGTCGCAGACGGCACACTGATCGCCCCTTTTATATCAACATAACGGTCGCCTGGGCGCACGATAATATCAATATCAGGATCAATCTCAGCAACCAGTAATGGCGGCTGTGTGATAACTAGACCTTCACCAACGATACTTAATTTGGCCTGCAGTTTTTGCTGCCAATTGACTGTCCCTGACAATTCGCCTTCACCTGTACCACTATTGAATGTGCCATCAATGGTCGCTTGCGTGCCACGGATTTTGGCTGCCGCATTTACTTTGGACAGATTCACTGGCAAATCAAGCATGGCTATACGGCCGTCAGAGAGTTTTACGTCGCCATAGAACTGCGGTTTGGTTAAGGTGCCACCTAGGCCACCCGCCATTGTGACGTTACCTCTTAGGACGCGCATACCGGGGAAGAATGGCTTAAATATCGCAAGATCAAGCTCGTTCAGCACCAATGCACCAGAGATTGGTTTAGGGTCTTTATAAGGATCGACGATCACCTCAGCATAGCCACGCGCCCCGCGTCCAGTATTGATATCGGTACGCAGCTTAATGCCCTCAGGCACAGACAGAGCAATAAGAGAGACACGCTTGTATGGCAAGGTCATTGATGTGCTTTCACCATCTTGAACGAGGCCTATCTTGCCATTGTCTGAGTATAGCGTGGTATTAATGGTTGGCGGACGACCACGTTGCCATCCGACGATTGCTTTACCATTAATCTTGCCATTCCAGTCAATATCTTCTGGCAAGAATACTGAGAATAACGACGTGTCTAAATTCTGCAACGCTACATTGACTTCACCTTGGTCTGGCGATGCCACTAGTTTTTCTCGTAGACAGAGCTTGCCAGTTTGATCCGTGGCCTGCCAACAATGAGCAGCAAGCTGTACTTTTAGATCACGATTCTCACCACCCTGATTGTAAGGTAAATTCACAATCAGCTGTGCAGGTTGCAATTGATTCAAAGTCGCATATTTAGATTTAATGCGGCCTTTTCCAATGACACCTGACCAGCTTAGCCTGTCTCGATCAAAACCACCTTTTAGCCTAGCGCCGACATCGAGTTGCTTATTGGCCACATTGAGATCGACCACATGAGACTTTTCGGTACCATTAAAAGACGCTTTAACACTATCGAAACTTTGACCAGCAGCATCTAGGCCTTCAGCCGTCACGATTAACTGGCTTGGGCTATTAGCCAAGTTGACAAGCTTGCCGCGTACACGGCCTTGACGCAATATAAAGCCAGGTAGCGCGAGTCGCTCACCGACCAAATCAATATAAATAGTAGGCAGTGCTTGACCAGCTGGTTGAGACAGCGTGGCACCCCCAGTGACTTTGCCAGCCAGTTGACTAGACAGCTGATCTAGACTGGTGATGTTAATTTTGGTTTGTAGCTGCTTGGCATTGCCGTTAGCCGTGACATAGTTGTCACCCCAACGCAGCACAAGGTTATTAGCATTTAGGCTATCAATCAAAGCATTTACTTGCTTATACTGTGCTTGGGCATCTTGGGTCTGAAGCTGTTTAAAATAACTTGCTAAGTCTTTAGGCAGACGCATCTTCGCTGATAGGCTGCCTTTGGCACTCAGTTGCTGCCCTTTTAGCATGCCATTCAGATTGACTTGTTTAATATTGACAATCTGCTGCGTGTCACTCCAGCGACCATCTGTATCAATCGTACCAGTGATAAGGCTTGGGGTATCTTTTAGGAAATAGCCAATGTTAAAGCGATCCATCACCGCGTTGATATCCCATGCAACGCCTTGACGCACATCAACGGTACCGCTGGCATCGATACTACCTGCCGCACCCACATGATGGAAACGATTGATACGGATCAGCTGACTGTCACCACTGGCTTCTATATTCAGCTTACCTGCTGGCAATTGCTCGGCATCTAATATGCCGTTGAAATTTACGGCAAAGCGCTGCAAAGTACCTGCAGTATTTTTGCTGTTTTTTGGTGCATTTTGCCATTCGCCACTGGTCTTTAGATCGCCTGTGATTATCGCTGGATTATTAGGTAAAAAATAACCCAAGTTGAACTGGTCAAAACGACCATCTATATTCCAGCCGATATTTTTACGTAAGTCGATAACACCTTTCGCATCAACTGCGCCCGCTTCACCTTTATAGTTCAGCTTACGAATACTAATCAGCTTTGGTGTACCCGCAGCATCGATAGACAGACGTCCTTGTGGTACATCTGCTGTATCAATCCGACCATCAAAACGCGCATCAAATACTGACAGCTCACCACCTACGATATCGACACTGGCATCACCAGCACCGGTAATACCGATAGCACGATCCGCTTGCGTCGCATCGAGCTGCGCTTGCATATCAGTATTGTTTAAAGTAATCACGTGACGCTGTCCGCTGACACCATTTTTGGTGATGTTTAGCAATCGACCACGCGCACTTATACTACCTGTTAGGCGCTCAAGCGGTAAATCGCTACGATATTTCTTAGGGAGTAAACCTTTGGTACTGGCATCAATCTGCCATGTCAGTGGACGCTGTTTGCTCGCTAACTGAATCTGTCCTGTACCGGATAAATCTCCTACTATGCCGTTATAATTAAGACGATTGATATCTATGACATCACCAGCCTTACGTATACGTAAATCATAGTTGCCCTTGGGGGCAGCATTTAGCTCATTGATAACGGCATTGGCATCGACTGATAAGGTCGAACCACGAACGATGACGTCTGCCTGCCCACTAGGACTGTCGATATTGCCAATATTGGGTACGTTGCGGCGGGTTAAGTTTTTCCAGTTAGCATCAATATACCAAGGCGCGACTTGCTTAGATTTAGCAGAGGTTTTACCACGGACCATATTGGCATTGATATGCTCACCATCGCGCTGACGCAAATCTGCATCAATCTGCGTATTACCAGTAGAATTCTGCTGCTGATAACGCAATGACAGCCTACCGTTTAGAGTTTGCGGGGCATAAGCTTTGAAGTCAGTATATTCATCCGGAATAGCTTGGCGAATATCAAAGTTACTACCCGTCGCACGTACCGTGGCTTCAAAGCTGTCTTTCCAATCTAGAATACCTTGTAATGCCAAACGTCCCGCTGGCACGTCAGCATCTAGGCGATCTATACGTAGCTGACTGTTGGCGATAACGGCGCGGCCTTGATAATGACCTGATGGAATGTCTTTGGCCGTCAATTCAGTATTGATACGCAATCGTATCTCAGAGATGACACCAGAAGCTGTGGCTGTACCGCTTTGTAGGCGAATGTTTTGGCTATCAGCGTAAGGGATAAGAATATCATCCCACTGTAGTTTTGCATCAAACGGCGCACCTGCATCTAACCCCTGTACTACAAAGTCGCCTCTCACATCGCTATCGTTATAACGACTGCGTACTTTACCAACAGTACGTTTGAGCGATCCCGTTGCAGATATGTTTAACGGGTCGATATAGGCTTTTTCAAGGGCGCTGACTTCCGCAATCGCACTCAAATCTAGTGGATAGTCGCCCTGTAGGTCGATCTCTCCTTGTAAGGCACTGACTTTCACGATATCAGCATACTGCAAATCACCACGGCCAACGGTTACCGTACTACCTACCCACGTCAGGTCACGCGCCGTAATGTCTTGAATAACGATAGGATCTTTGGTTACTTGCTTATAAGTAATTTTCTTAATTTTTGCTTGATCAAAACGCAAGTTTACTGGCAACTTTAAAGTTTTATAATCAAACGGTTCACCAGTCGGCGGTTTTTTATTGATAATCTCTATGGTCTGAATGTCTGCATCACTTAAATGCACTTCTTTTGCAAATACTGCGCGCCAGCCTATTTTCACATAGGCTTTATCTACCAATATCTCAAGATCTTCAGTCGCTTCAATATCGATATCGGTGACCCAAATACCATCGCGCAAGTTACCGCGTCCGTATTTGAAATCAATACCTGTTTCAACACTGATTTTTTCTAATATAAACTTCGTACCAGCGTCAGTACCTGCTGCATAAAAGAATATGGCAAACATAATCGCTAGTACGATAAGCACCAATACCAGAAGTTTGAGCAGAAATGACAACGGATACCAACGCCTAACGGCACGGGCATCACGCTGTGCTGGATCTTCATCTGGAGCATTATTAGGCGGGGTATTTTCTGTCAGCATGACACTCAACTACGTTAAAAAATGAAGACCAGCAATCGGTACGATAAGTGATAATTAGAACATTTGGAACTACTAAACATTTGGAATTACTACATTGAGCGATTATAACGGTGAACCAATAAAGAAGTGTAGTCGTACTGGAATGCTTTCCTCGGTCACACCAGCAGCCACATCGACGCGCACCATTCCTACAGGCGATGCCCAGCGAATACCGACACCAACGCCGACTTTTGTCTCAGTGTCAAAATCTTTGTCATAGGCATTACCGACATCAGTGAAGAATGCGCCACGGAAACCTGGTTTAAATTCATAGTTATACTCAGCACTACCGACCGCTAGCACCTGCCCGCCAGTTAGATAGCCTTTATCTAGTGGTGACAAGCTCTCATAGTCATAACCACGGATACTCTGATCGCCACCTGCAAAGAAACGCAACTTATAAGGCACATCGTAAAAATCATCCGCCCAGATATAACCGGCATTGGCACTACCTAATACTTGATGCTTTTTGTCTTCGCCAAAGCTATAGATACCACTAACGCCTGCGCGAATAATCGCCATATCGGTATCACTGAATGCGCTATCAGTGCCAGCCTCGATTGAGTAGTACTGGCGCATACCTTGCGTTGGATTGGTAGCATTGTCAGTATCTGTTTTATTCATACCATAGCCAAACAATAGCGCGCGCTGTTTCGGACTTGAAGAGGTAAAGCGGATAGGCAGATCATCTAGTGCTGCTCCATCAACCCCCGTCTCAAGCTCATCCAAGCGGTAACGCACAGAGTAGCTGCGATTCCAACCAGTGTCACTACGAATGTTACGTGCCAAAGCCGCTTTTAGCGTTGTGGTCGACAGATCAAAGTTGCCTTCGCCTTGGTCAATCACTTCCTCTTCATAAGTAAGACGTGCATCTAGCTTATCATTAAGCGGGTGCTTCCATGGTCGACTGGCATACACAGCTACGTTTTTGCTAATTCTCGATACTTCTGTTTCTGCACCTGCTTGATAGCCTTGGCGATTGAGCAGGTTGTAGTCTATTTTTGCGGTGGCGCGAACGCCTGTATCTGTTCCATAACCCAGACCAACTTGAGCGTCACGTGGTTTGTCCGCATATACAAACACATACAAAGGTACTTTTTTGCTTTCTGCAACGTCTTGCGGCGTTTTACGTCCTGCTAGCGTTGGCGGTACAAAGTTTTCATCAGCAATCAGACTCTTTTCGTCGGGGAATATCTTTTGTGCAACATTGCTAATTGAATCACTAATTTTGCCCAATAAATTATCAGCTTCCTGATCTTTTTCATCGAGCACGCGATCATTTGGCAAGCGGCTTAGTCGCTCTGCTTTTTGTCTGATGGCTTGCAGCTTATCAAGGGTGGCTTCATCAGCTTCAAAATCAATCGCAGCGATATCCGCTTCATTGACCGTCTCGCCACTATTAGCAGTCAGAGCATTATCGCTCTCTACACCTATGTCGCTATTATCATTGACCGTATCTTCAGTGCTAGCAGTTACATTTAAGGCAGCTGCGCTATCATTGTCTACATTGTTAATGTCGTCATCTAATGTGTCGTTACCCTCGGTAGCAGCATTGTCAAACGCCAAGGTACCAGCTTCACTACTATCAGTTGGTGGTAGTATCGACTCGACGTTGACCGTATTAAAGTAACGAGTTGCCGATAAGTCGTTACTAAACTTCGTAACTGCTGGACGATAAAACGGCTCACCCGGCGTAAAGCCATAGAGCTGTTGTAATAATGAAAGCTCTACTGGTAGCTTGTCAGGGTCTTGGGTCAGCGTATTGGTTTCTTTGTCGTAGGTAAAAAATACCACATCGTCAAACTCGTAACGATCACCCGTGTTATAAACCAACGAGACATCTGCTTTATTGTCCGGCAAGATGATATCAACAGATTTGTTCAGCCAATACTGGTCAAAGTAGCCGTAGGTATTGCTCAAGGCCTCTAAAGCCGCTTTACTGCTCTTATAGACCCGGTGATTAAAAATATCACCTTCTTGCGGTGGCAAGTCTGCCTCAAGCGATGCAAACTCTTCTTGCTCACTACCCTTACCGCGAATCTCAATAATACGGCTGTCTACCAGTACCGGCTCGCCTAGCTCTTCAATCACAACATTGACTGTATCGCGGTCAGGTTGGGTCAGACGCAGCTCAACCTCGTAGTAACCAACGGCTTTAGCAGCATTCTGTGCCGTCTCACGCAAACGTGGCAATGCCGCAGTAAAGTCAATAACCGACTGAACGGAAGTGTCATCCAGTGCTGCTTTAATGTTTTTCATTGGCTGAATGTCATTATCAGCCTCAACTAGCTGAGCCTTACCATCAGGAGAGTCTTCAGCGGATACTCGCTCTAGATAAATAGTGGTTTCTACATTTGGCAAAGCCACCACGCCACCGTCATTGAAAAAGCGATTGTACAGACGCGTCACGATATTACCTCTATTGCGCGCGCGTGGCCGTGGTCTATTGGCTTGTTCGATACTTTGATCGACGGCCTGAGTATCATTCTGATAATCTGGTAGATAGTCATTAGGATTGATAATATCTGTTGTCGTACCTTCTACATCGGCAGGTATATTCGTGCCAGCTATCACCTCATTACTACTATCATCAGTCGTCAGACCATTTTCATTCTTAACAGTAGCTTCATTCCTAGCGACATCTTCATTGCTAACAGCGCCACTCACCTCAATCGGACGTGACATCCCTTCAGCTGTATTCGCCTGTTCTTCTGTTGTTTCACTTCTACCCAACGTATCAAGGTTGTTAGGTGCTGGCAAGTTTGTTGCATCTAGCTCTGTATCTAGACCAATTGGCGACGTTGTGTCATCTAACGTAGCGATTGGCGCATCAAAGTCACTGTCATTATTGCTAATATTGATACTATCAATGTCTTGAGCATTCTGCACATCCATTGCCGCTAGCTCACGATCGATCTGCTCAGGGGTCATCATTTGATAACCCTGCTGCTGTATCTCGGTTGCTTGTTGCAACAGGTCATCATTAGAAGCGATTGATTGAGCGTTATTTGGATTATATGAAGTACTTGAACTATCAGTGAAAGTTTCTAGATTTTGAGTGTTTTTGTTTTGAGAAGTTGCGTTTTGAGCATTGGCATTTTGCGTGGACGAGTTTTTAGATCCTGACTTTGTCGAGTTGGGTTTCTTAATGCCCAAGCTCTGTTCGCTATAGTCGTCCAATACTGACTGATCGATAATGCCTTGTTCCACTGCTTTTTTTAGACGTAGCGCATCTAGAGCCATATCTAGCTGAGTATCGTCATCTGACAATGTAGCCGATTGCTTGATAGATGCTTGATCATTCGCGGCTTGACTATTGTTATTCTGGTTACTAGCCATTTGATTGCTATCAGTTTGGTCAGCAGCAGATGAGTTGGTGATAGCCGTATTGTTTGCATTATTAATGGTATCTGCCATTGCCGCAGGTGCCATACCGAACAAACTGGTCGCAAGCGCAGTGCACAGTGCAGAGCGTCTGAAATTTTTACGCGGCGCTGCTGGGTATGTACTCAAATTATTACTATCGTTTTGGATTATGGCTATGTCACGCTGCATCATTAGACCCTTGCATGCTCGAGTTGAAGGCTGCTTTATCATCTTTACGTCCTATCAGCTCACGCGGCACAATCTTATCAACGATAACGATCGTCAAGTCTGACCGGTGAATAAACTTATAGCAGTTATCTGCAATTAATGGTTTACTACTTTAATTTTATGACTGGTTATCTATAGTGTCGGCTTTAGCACTGTATGTCTATCGCCTTGTAGGTCTACTAGCTTAGAGAAGGCTACTAGCTTATAAATAGCATTGATGAGTAGTAGCCTTTGTTTTCACTACTATTTATACCCTAAAACACAATCACATAAAATTTATAAATCATAACTTAGTTAAATATCGAATCATAGCATTGACTGCATGTATTTTCACCGAAGCCTTGCTATTATACGGCTTAATATTGATAAAACCTATGCTATATCTTGATATAGTTTTTAATAAAATTTACGATTATTATCATAAAAAAATTGTCGTTCAGCGCCGCTATTTTCTCTATCAGTCGCGATTTATCTGTAGGAATGTCCATGTCCAACCAGTTTCAGTTATTCAAGCGCCGTCGTTTTAGCGCTATGTTTTTCACCCAGTTTTTGGGCGCATTCAATGACAATATTTTTAAGCAGGCGCTCATACTGGTGCTGACTTATACTGCCGCCAGTAAATTGGGCGTAGAGGTCAGCATCCTCAATAACTTGGCCGCTATGTTATTCATCCTGCCCTACTTTTTGTTTTCTGCTTTGGCAGGACAGATTGCTGATAAGTATGAAAAGTCAAAGCTCACGCAGTTTATCAAACTCCTTGAGCTGGTCATTATGGCAGTTGCCGCAGTCGGCTTTGTCTTTGAATGGTATGCACTGCTATTTGTCGCGTTGTTTTTGATGGGCACACATTCGACCTTCTTTGGACCGATTAAATACGCTTATCTGCCGCAAGCGATGAAAGAAGATGAACTGGTCGGCGCCAACGGCCTTTTTCAGATGGGTACTTCGCTGGCTATTTTGGTCGGGATGATTGTCGCTGGTATTTTGACTCAGCTATCACAATCATTGTATTGGATTAGTGCCACGGTGTTGGTTGTCGCTGTTTTAGGATATTTAGCCGCACGCTATATTCCTACTATGCCAGCGATGCAGCCTGACCTGAAGATTAACTGGAATATCATTACCACCAGCTTAGCCACTGTACGTTACTTATACTCCTTGCCTTTTTTGTTCTTTATCATTCTTGGCAACAGCTGGTTTTGGTTTTATGGGGCGACGTTTTTGACCCAAGTGCCAGAGTTCAGTAAGGTGATTTTGCTTGGTGATGAGTCAGTTGTTATTTTCTTACTCACATTGTTTTCTGTTGGTGTGTCAATCGGTTCAGTACTGTGCAAAACATTGACCAAAAATAAAGTCAGCTTGCGTCTATTGCCATTTGGTATTGCTGGATTAAGTATCTTTGCTATTGATTTGTATTTTTCACTTTCAGGTTTAGATATAAATGTGAATAATGACACATTACTTGGCATCGGTGATTTGTTTAATATAAGTGGTAGCTGGCGTGTCTTCGCGGATTTATTCTTATTAGGATTCAGTGGTGGTTTGTATATCGTACCGCTATATGCTTCTATGCAAGCCTACGCACCTAAGAGTCATCGAGCACGTATTGTTGGCGCGAATAATATTTTTAATGCGATATTTATGGTTACCTCAGCGATTTTTGCGATTGTTATCTTAAACGTTTTAGGGTTTACGCTACCGCAGTTATTTTTGGTGACAGGGCTATTGAATATCGTGTTTGGCGCATTTTTATACATCAAACTCAATAAACATATTAAGCATGCCGTTATCCAAACCAACGATGGTATAGCGCCGTAAATAAGTTTGGCTCCATAGATATAGTCTAATGTTGGGCTGATGACTTCGTTGCTTTTATTGCTATAGCAACCTACGAACTATCTACAAGTTATTTATGAGCTACCTAGACAGTAATATTCGAGCCGATAATTTAGATTGTTTGCTATAGTAATACGCATTATGCCGTTGCGTTTAAACGGTAATACATTTTATTTTATTGACAGTTTTTAACACCATCAGGAGTGAGTTATGACCCTGCGTCCTTTATCTAAAATTGACCAGTTGTTACTTGGGGTAGATAAGGCATTACGAGCTGTCGTGCCACATTCCAATCCAAGCACGCGTCCGTTGCCCGTCAGTAGCGATGAGATTCCTGAGCTGACCATCACAGAGGCGCGGCACGTTTCAGGTCTTATGCGTATCAATCATACAGGTGAAGTATGTGCGCAAGGTCTATACCATGGCCAAGCGTTTGCCGCAAAAGACACTGGTGTCAAACAAGCCATGCAACAATCGGCCGAAGAAGAAGTCGATCATTTGGTCTGGTGCGAGACTCGTCTAAGCGAACTTGGTAGCCATGCCAGCGTATTTACGCCGCTTTGGTACGGTATGTCTTTTGGACTCGGTGCAGTCGCAGGCGCGATCTCAAATGAGTTTAGCTTAGGGTTTGTAGCAGAAACAGAAGCGCAGGTCAGCGAGCATCTACAGGATCATATCAAGCAATTACCTGAACATGATCAGCGCTCAAAAGAAATACTGGCACAAATGGATAAAGAGGAGCTGCATCATCGCGAGCTAGCACTTGCAAGCGGCGGCGCTGCCCTTTCTCCGGCAGTACGTCGGACCATGCGATGGATGGCAAATCGTATGAAAGATACCGCTTATCACTTATAGCTTATCACTTATGGCTACAGGTACTGTGGTTAGTTGCTGTTGTCGATTTTCTTACTAATTAATAGCTGCACAGATTTACGTAGGTTTGCTTAATTCTAGCGATTAACAATCCTACCACAGATAGCGTAAAGCTTAATTTGCTACGGTATTAAAAATTTGTACGATTTTGCAGCAATGCGCTATTTATATTACCGTCCAATCAATGAATAACAACCAAATAAATTACACAAGGTAACGATTTTTATGAAAGCGATTCTCTCTAGTAGCCACTCTATTAAGTCACCAAAGTTTGCAACGTTGACCGTCATGGCTGCAACCTGTGCCATGTTATTATCTGCACCTGTGAATGCAGCAGAAACTGACGCCACTGCAACGGCTGTACCTAGTGCAATGGACTCAAGCAAACGTGTGATTCGTCTTGCTCGTCCTAATGCAGCCATCAGTCCTGCTCAAGCCAATGCCGCTCAAACAAGCTTGCCAGCAACACCTGCGAGCAACAGCCAGCCGACTAATGCGCAAACAACTAACATGCAACTAAGCGGCACTCTGCAAAACAACGCATCTGTTAGCACTGCTCAACCTCAAACACCGCAAATGATGTCGCCTGCTGCTGCACCTGTCATGAACGGCACTACTCGTGTCTATGAGCCTGGTCCAATGACAGCTACTGGTATCGACTTGCGTAGTGGACAACTTCCAAATATTCCTACACCGCAAGTACAGCTCTCAGATATGAGCTTCGTGAAAACCGTACTGATCCCGCAACAAAAAGGTCTAGGTACTGATAAGCTTGATGTTAGCTTATTAGACGATTTCATCGCGGACGTATCCCCTAACGCGCGCCACTATCCACCAAACTTTCCTAACCGCTCACAGCGCCATTACACACGTGAAAAAATCAAAGTATTGGCTGATTGGATCGAGCCATATGCCAAGTCGCCAGACGCGTCTTATGATGTATTGCTTCGTGCCGCTAAGCTAAACGGTATGGGCCGTAACCTAGACTTAGGTTCAGACTACACGGTACGTGGTGGCCAGTACATTGATCGCGCTATCAAACTACAACCTGATAGTGGTGAGGCTAACTTCCTATACGGTATGATGCTATCAGAAGGTGGCGGTTTCAAAGAAGGGCAAAAGTATCTAGATCGTGCGGTCGCTCTAGGGTATACCGAAGCAGAACAAAGCTTGGCACAGTCAGATCTACTTAGTGACCGCCGCGCTAATGCGTTAGAGCGTCTACGTCGTCTTGAAGGGCAATACCCTAACAATACTGTTATTCCTCAACAAATCAAACTCGTTGAAGAAGGCAAATTCTACATTTGGGATATCCCTGCTCCTGATATCAATCAAAAACCAGGGGTATAAAATCAGTCATATACAGTCATCACCATTGACTGCGTTTAAGACGGCGTGACCAGCTATTATTTACGGCTTTATGCAGTAACACACAAACCGTCCTAACATAAATCACTTGCCGTCTTCACTTTATACTCACATAAAGTGAAGACGCTTTTTTGTATCCGCTAACACCGTATCTACCTTAGGCATGTCCTAGTGTAATTATAATAAAATAGTCTAACGCCTAAAGTTACGCTACACTTATGGCTACGATGGTTTGGCTATTATAATTTAGCTACTATCACGCATACCCACCTATTTGTTCTTATTACTATCACTTACTGGACTGCTCTATGACTCTCGCTAGCCCTATTAAACACATAGTAATGCACGCTAATAAAAAATCCTTATCGATTGGTTCAGTGGCGCTACTAGCAGCAGTCACCTTACTTCCTGCTTGTAGTACGGTATCTGTGAATAAGCAAGCATCCGCAAAAACTATCACTGCACAGCGCGGCAATATTGTCACTGACAAAAACCTGAGTAGCGACACCGCATCAGCGTTGTTATCAGCAGGGCTCAATGAGCAAGCTTGTATGCAACACTTTGATTTGTGCCTCACTCAGCTGACAGACAGCATGCTCAATGAGCATTATCGCCCTGCATTAGCGACTTTCGCTGAGCTACATTATGCAAAGGCACGCCAGCTTGCTGACTCTCAATCCTGCCGTGATGCCCTTGCTCGCCCGCCACTTGACCCTTATTATGCCAATGCACCTCTGAGTGACAAAGACGCCAAAGCTCAGCAAGAGAACACCAGTCAATGCCTGACCAATTATCAAGAGCGTCTATTTGACGCTGTAAAGTCTAGTTATACTTATTTATTCTATGACAGCTTAGAACACGATTTTGAGGGTGCAGATAAAGAAAGCAATAGGTCTCGTGCTCAGAGTCGCATCCCAAACGATACCGACATCCAAACTCAAGATATCTACAACTCGGCCAGCAATGACGTTATTACGCAACTCTATAAGTCATCTGATGGCTCAGACAGGCTAATGGGTGAAACAGAAATAGAATACCTACCCATCGCCTCTAACAAGCGTGACAGTAGTGACCAAGCTTCCATCGCTAACTTGTCGCCATTAAAGAGTAAACCGACCGACCAAATCAAGGTCATGAAGATAGCAGTCGAAAACTATGACCTTGGTGTCTACCTACCAAATGAAAATAGCTACCTGCAAAACGCTCATAAACAGACCTCTGCACTGGCAGACTTGGTCTCCACCTATGAGCTACGATTATCTGGTCTTAACTCAATCAGCAAGCGTCCAGGATTGGGTATTAGTTTGGTGGCATCACTGGATGATCGTTATACGACGACGATTCGTCAGCTATTGGTATCGTCACTATCAGGTCGACTGACCAATGACCAAAACGATAGCAATACAGAGGAAAACAAACCAAGCTCTCGTGTTTATCCTACCGGTCATTTACTGCTGACTGCGCTAATCATACCAAGTGGCGAGAGCGTGCTCGATGTGTTGAGCAGCCGTCAGCTAGATATTCACCTTTATAATCCTTACCAAACAGAAAACGTCAATATTCTGAATGAAAAGTATCCCTTGGCTGCCAACTTCTCCGCCGGTTACGGCTTATGGTTGTCAGAGAATCAGCTAGATGGTGTCGGCTACCTAAACTTGATTACTCGCCAACCAGATGCTCAGCTGCCCAAACTCTTCATGCTTGAACCTTATGATCCTGATAAACGCGTGTTGATTATGTTGCACGGGCTAGCTTCTAGTCCGGCCACATGGGTCAATCTGACCAACGATATTCTTAATGATGACAAGCTGCGTGATAATTACCAAGTTTGGCAAATATTCTATCCAACCAATCTGCCTATTTTAGAAAATCGTTATCAGATTCAGCAGTTAATCAATAGCACTTACGAGCAGACTGACCCTAAAGGACAAAATCGCGCCAGTAAAAATAGCGTCATCGTCAGCCACAGTATGGGTGCACTCATCGCTCGCATGATGCTGTCCAACGATAATTTGGTCGATGACTTAGACAGACTTGATGACCAAAACGTCTTGTCTACTAATGAAAAACGTCAAATTCGTGATGCACTTAGAGAGTCATTTGGCGAGCAACAACTCAAAGAGCGATTTGAGCTACAAGCGTTACCACAAGTAGATACGGCTGTGTTTTTATCCGCGCCGTTTCGTGGTACTGACTATGCAGACCGCTGGTTCACCCGTGCCCTACGCCGCATTGTCTACCTGCCAGTTGGTCTAGTGAAGACTGTTACTGATAACCTTGCAACCATTGCCACACAAGGTGACTTGGCACAAAACCCATTAGGTGCTTTATATCTGCAAAATGGGGCGAGCCAGCTTAGCGATAAGTCTTCCTTTATACAGTTAACGAAGGACCTCACTATCAGTGACCGTATTACTTATCACTCAATCATTGCCAATAATGACTCTGATATCACCCAAGGGCTGGCGCAAATGCAGCCAGGCGGTGCAAAAATTGATTTATCACAAGCCACAGAAGAAAACACTGATATTAATGATGACGATACCAACAGTCCACTCAATGCTGGCGATGAGTCAAAAATCCCCGCTCAGCCTTTGGTCGCAGCAGTCACTGTCAATGAAGACATCAGCCAAGCGTTGACCGAACGGCTATCAGATGGGATTGTGCCTTATACCAGCGCACATCTTGATGGGGCAGCTTCCGAAACGGTCATCAACGGTGGTCACAGTATCCAGACCAACCCACAGACTATTTTGACACTCAGACGAATTTTGCATAAGCAGCTACAAGAATGATGTAGATTTTTGTTATTTTACAAAGTTTTTGGCGCATAAATCGCAACCTTTAAATATCAGTCATAGGTTTCAACTAAGCAGTATGTTCGCGCATACTGCTTTGTTTTTAATAATATTAATTTTATTTTTCAATGTTTGAATTATGTTATTTTGATGACTCTTAGGTCTGCAACAGACAGACTGGGTTGCTTGCGTGTATATCTAGGTGAGCGCATAATATATCTATAGCACATGACAGTAATATGTAAATTTATAAGGACATAAATTATTCAATTCAGCTAAACAGTGAGTCGCAAACTTAGCCACAATTTATGTCTAATGGAGCTAAGTCCACGTCACTGAGCTATTGCCCGTAATGCTTGCCACTTTGATCAATGGATAGTTACGGACAGTTACTTGAGCGTTGTATGGAAGTCAGCGCTATTCAGCTAACAGATGAGAGTAACCGTTTATGTTCGCTACATTTATGATTGACCAGCTCGATGCGCTGATGCTTGCGCGTATCCAATTCGCTTTTGTTATCTCGTTCCATATCGTCTTTCCTGCCTTTTCTATCGGTCTAGCCAGCTGGCTTGCGGTGCTTGAATTCCGCTGGTTAAGAACTGATGAACCTATCTATGCTGAAGTCTACAAGCATTGGGTCAAAATATTTGCCGTCGTCTTTGGTTTAGGCGTGGTATCGGGCGTGGTGATGTCCTACCAATTCGGTACCAACTGGGCAGTGTTCTCTGATAAAGCCGGTAACGTTTTAGGCCCATTACTCGCCTACGAAGTATTGACAGCGTTCTTCTTAGAAGCGTCCTTTTTGGGGATTATGCTATTTGGGTGGGGTCGCGTGAGCAAACGCATGCATTTTGCCTCAACCGCCATCGTTGCTATCGGCACCTTGATTTCAGGTTTCTGGATATTAGCCGCCAACAGCTTTATGCAGACCCCTCAAGGTTTTATGATGGGTGCAGATGGCCTGCTCTATCCAACTGACTGGCTTGAAATTATTTTCAACCCCTCATTCCCTTACCGTTACGCTCATATGATGACCGCAGCCTTTTTGACCACTGCCTTTGTCATCGGTGGTATCGGTGCTTACTATATTCAATCTAAAAAACACGTCGAGCACCGCGCGCATGGTCGTGTGATGCTAGGTATGGCGATGATTATGGCCATCTTTGTTGCGCCTGCGCAGGTATTGATTGGTGATGAACATGGTCTGAATACCCTTGAACACCAACCTGCTAAGGTGGCTGCGATGGAAGGACTCTGGGAGGATGAACGCGGTGCCGCACTACGTCTCTTTGCAATTCCTGACCAAGAAAATCAGACCAATAAGTACGAAGTAAAAATTCCTTATGTGACTGGTTTAATCCTAACCCATTCGTTAGATGGTGAAGTTAAGGGGCTGAAAAACTGGGCACCTGAAGATCAACCACCAGTCATTATTGTGTTTTGGGCGTTTCGTATCATGGTTGGTATTGGCATGCTTATGGTGTTGGTCGGCCTCTTCAGCCTATACAAATACTTCAAAAAACAGCAGTTCAGTACTGACAGTGTATGGTTCCACCGTGCTTGGATGATGATGACTCCGCTTGGTTTTATCGCCTTATTATCAGGTTGGTTCGTAACCGAGACAGGACGTCAGCCTTGGACGGTTTACGGGGTCATTCGTACCGCTGAAAGTATGTCTCCGCTTGCAGCACAGCAAGTGGCGACGACATTGATTGGCTTTATCATCCTGTACATATTTGTCTTTGGTGCAGGCAGTTTTTATATTTTACGGTTGATCGCGCAAGGACCTAAGCCTTACGAAGATCCAAATGAAGATCATTTCTACGAGCACTCAGTGACCGAGAGCCAAGGCCGCGCGTTAAGTGGTGATAGTAATCCTGCCAAAGGTACTGAAGAAGGCTTAGATGAGCCTGCAAACGACGTCGATGATGGAGGATTACGCTAATGTTTAACTTCGGTGATGTATTAGATTTACCTCTCATTTGGGGCGGTTTGATTGCTTTGTCTGTCTTTGTCTATGTACTGCTTGATGGCTTTGATTTGGGCTGCGGTATTTTGTTCCCATTTGCAGGCTCAGATAAAAACCGTAGCCGAATGATGAACTCTATCGCGCCATTTTGGGACGGTAATGAGACGTGGCTAGTACTAGGCGGTGGTGGTCTATTCGCAGCATTCCCTGTTGCTTATGGCATCATTATGACAGGTCTTTATTTACCCGTGACTGCCATGTTGTTCGGTCTTATCATGCGCGGTGTGGCGTTTGAGTTTCGCTTTAAATCCTCTTCGCGCCGGCATGTATGGGATACCTTTTTCTTTGTCGGTTCAGTCGTTGCCACTTTCTCTCAAGGCATTATGCTTGGGGCATTAGTGCAAGGGTTAGAAGCCAGTAACCGTCTATATACTGGTGGCCCATTTGATTGGCTCACACCCTTCTCGATAGTGTGCGGATTTGCCATGATTATTGGTTATGCCTTACTTGGCTCGACGTGGCTTATTATAAAAACAGAGCACACATTACAAGTATGGGCGCGCCAAGTTTCTAGATGGATGCTTACTGCGTTACTAGTAGCGATGGTTGTGGTCACAGCGTTTATGTACTTCTCAGACATCGACGCATTAGAAGGCTGGTTTAGTTTCCCAGATTTATTATACCTCGCTCCTATGCCTATCATTGTCATGCTCTTATTCTTCATCATGCGTAAAGACTTAAAAACTGAGCGTGAGTATCGTCCATTTTTACTAACGGTGGCTCTATTTTTAATGGGTTATATTGGGGTTTGTTTCGCCCTATTCCCTTATATCGTACCGTATCAAATGACGATTTATGAAGCTGCTGCAGCCGATACTTCGTTATCATTCATGCTGATTGGCGCATGTATCATGTTACCGATTATCTTGAGCTATACAGCATTTGCTTACTATACCTTTAAAGGTAAGTCTGATCACAATCCAATGTACTAGTCGCTAATCGTGACGGACAACGGATCAGCTAAAAAGGATGGCTATCATCGTTTATAGATGGTAGTCAGACTTCATACGCTAATCAGGAGATCTCTATGAAAAAGTTCAGTAAAAAACAATCACAATGGGCATGGTTCGTTGGTCTATATTTGGCAGGGTTTTTAGTGGTGTTTACCATTGCTCAGCTAATTAAACTGGCCATGGGTGTTTAGCGTAATTGTATAATCATACGATTGAGTAGTTGGTTAGTTAGCTAATAAATAGCTTGCTAGATGCTAAATTTGCATTTTTGTCTTGCAAATACCTCTTTTAAGAATGTCGTAAAAAATATCTCTATATGCATAAAAAAAGCAGCGTTGAATAATCAATGCTGCTTTTTATTTATCTTAAATTTATCAGTTTGGTTTACCTGCATGCTCGATATCATTCTGTTCGATAAACTCATTAACCTGTGTTAGACGCTCAGGTGTCCCCACGTCTATCCAATTATCTGTCGTCACTTCAGCGGTAATCTGAAACTTTATCATTGCTTGCTTTAGTAGTGGTGCCAATGCAGCAGGCTGTCCTGAAACCAGCCGCTCTACCAATTTGGGTGACATTACGCTAATACCCGCGAAGGTATACTTATCTGCATCGCCTACCGGCTGCTCACTAGCAAGACCGTTATTGATAGCGAAATCACCGCCATTATTGTGCTCTGGATTATCAATCAACAACAAATGCGCGCGCTGATCCGCTCCCAATGTATAGTCTGTTAATTGAGAGAAGTCATAGGTAGTCCAGACGTCAGAATTGACCAGAATAAACGGCTCATCTTTTAGTTTACCTGATTGTAATGCCTGAAAAATGCCGCCTGCGGTCTCAAGTGGTTCATCGTCTTCTACTGACCAATGCAGCTTTACGCCATACTGTGAACCGTCACCTAAGCTGTCCATTAGCTTATCTGCCAACCATGAGGCATTGACTGTGATATCAGTAATGCCTGCTGCTTGTAGTGCTTTAATGTGCCATACAATAAGCGGTTGACCTGCGACTTCAACCAAAGGCTTGGGCGTCTCAAGCGTTAATGGACGTAGGCGTGTGCCCTTGCCAGCTGCCAAAATCATGGCTTGTGTAATCGTAGAGGTAGACATCTGCGCTCCTATCTTTATCATTTAAATTAATTTAGCTGAGCGTCATCTATGCTGAAGCAAACTTCTCTTTATAAGCAGGTAGCACTGCTTCTTGTAGCCATTGATTAAACGGTATAATTGATTGTTTTAGTTCATCATTGCCATATTCGGCAAGCCAGTTTAATTCAATAATCAAATCACGCATGACTTTAGGAATATCCGCCAAATAGCGGTCTTTGCCATCACGCTCAGACAAACGGATAAAAATCCCTAATACCTTTAAGTGACGTTGTACGCCTATGACATTCACATCGTTTTCAAACTGCACCGCGCTATCAGCAGTGGTTAGTGATTCTTGTTTTTGTAGCTGCCAAAAGTCATCAATCCATGCAGATATTTGGCTCTCTGGCCATTCAACATAAGCATCGCGGACTAACGACACTAAATCATAAGCATACGAGCCAATGACAGCATCTTGAAAATCAATCACACCCAACTTTGATTTATCTGCTTGATCTTGCATAAGGTTGCGGCTGTGATAATCACGATGTACCACTACTTGTGGCTGTCGCAAAATCTCATTCATTAACGCTGTTTTTAGGTTTCCCCAAACTTGCTCATTTAGCGCTATACCAATATAAGGCATAAACCATTCGCTAAATAAATTCATCTCACGGTCTAGTAGTGCTGTGTCATAATCTGGCAGCTGATGTTGCGACTTTGCCGTTTCTACTGGTACCGTTTGTAGCGCCACTAATGTCTGCATTGCTAGCTGATAGTAGTCATTGATTTGGTCTGCGGTGGCATCGACAAGCAAATGGGCAAACTCTACTGTGCCAAAATCTTGTAATACCAAAAATCCTTTTTCTACGTTTTGTGCAGTCAGAGTCGGCACGTTGACAGCAGGCGCCATCAGCTTAGCAACATTGATAAACTGCAGCATCGCATCTTGCTCGTCAGCGGAGTCCATGACGATATAATGCTTATTGGTGCTATTGTCTGTCTCTGATAGTTCGATACGATGATATCGGCGGGCACTAGCGTCACCAGGTAAGCTGTCTAGACTAAAAGTTTGATCTAAAAATACTTGCTGTAACCATTGTTCTAATTGCTGTTGACGGTTGTTATTTTCATCGATCATATCAGTCTCTAAAGTCGTTTTGTCAGTCATATTGGGCATCGCTGGTTAAATATAAGTCATAAATAATTAAAGTAGTGATAAGTCTGACAAATACTTGCTAAAATAGCGATATGTGTCCGTGCTATACAAGCTGCCACAGACGTATTGCTATATCATTCAATACTTGATGTCGGATAGAATCGCTATCGCTACTTAAAAATCAGCATGGCTATATTATAAATTTTGGTAAATAGTGTAGCTGATTTGGTTTTTTTTGACTATGATTAGTCGTCATTATATGTAAAACATCCAAATTTTTGAGAATACATTAGTCATATTTTAGTTGCTCGTTCACTGCTTTATATCGTTCGGTGATACCGCTACTAAATTCAGTCATGCAATCCAATAAGCTCTGCAATCATAGGTGTGCCCTTGTTATATTCTCCGCTTTACCAAAGCATCCGCTTGATCTTATTTGGTGCCTTAGGCTTATCTAGCCTAACTGTCAGTGCTGCCATTGGTGATGCCAATACGCAAAAAACTGAACCACTCACTACGGATAGTACAGGCAGCTATGCGTCTAATAGTGTGGCGACTGACGCCAATAGTATTAGTCGTACTCAAAGTAATGATGGCTATCAAGAAGCAGATATTCTAAATGATAGCTATCCAGACGATGCTAATACGAATGACGCTACTTTATTAAATGATACTGCGTTAGATAGCAGATTCTCTGAGAACAATGACCTAAATATCACAGAGATTAATGAGGCTGCTGACTCTGAAGCTTTTAGCAATGAAGTTTCTAATGCTAGTAATTTAAATACAGAAACTAGCAACCAACCAAGCAGTGATACACTAGATAGCAATGCCTTTGTCCCTAAAGCGATAACAACAGATAATGGCAAGCTAGATCTTAATGACGAGAGTATTCAAGCCAGCCTAATGCGCTTAGCAGAGTTTTATGAGCTAACACCAGATACCGATGCTTCAACATTAAACAATGAGGCTGTCAGCACTGAAGCAAACAATACTCATAATAATGCGATGCCTGCTGCACAGACGATTCCAAAGGTCGGTAGAGATTTACGTCTACTGCCAAATGCTGTGGACAGTGCTCAACGCTGCGAAGGTCAATGGGTATATCCACAGAGTAACCCTAATTATCAACGCGCTGTGAATGAAGCTGGTACGGCAAACGGACAACCAGCACCAAATGTAGCTAGCGTTCCGAACAATCAAGCCCCTTTATTTACCGAGTCAGATTACGGTTATTACAATAACGTGAACTACGCTGAGCTATCTGGCAATGTAAAAATTGACCAAGGCACTCAGCATATCGAAGCAGAAAAAGTCATGATTGACTTGAGCAATGGCGTTGCGGCGGCTCAAGGCAAAGTCATGTTTACAGATAATGCGACTGGACAGCGTACAAACAACGTCTCTACAAACAATGCCGCTACAAACAACGTCTCTACAAAGAGCGGCCAAGCCAGCTTTAATGATAGAGCGGCACAAAGCGGCCTAATTGGCGTTGCAGACAGCTTGAATTACAATACTGAGACTGGTCAATCAACGGCCAATGATGTGGCATTTGCCAGTGTCGGTCTACAAGCGCACGGCTATGCCAAACGCTTAAACAAACCTAATGAGAGTGAATACGAGCTGGATCAGGTGATGTTTAGTACCTGTCCACCTACCAACCGTAAATGGCAGTTTGAAGCCAAAAGTATCGATCTAAATACTGATACAGGGCGCGGCGAAGCGTATAACACCACTTTCCGTGTTGCTGACATACCTGTATTTTATCTCCCCTACTTTAACTTCCCGATAGACAGTCGCCGTAGTAGTGGGTTTTTATTACCAAGTGCTAGCGTCAGTAGTGAAAGCGGTCTTGAAGTTGATATTCCTTATTATTTCAACTTAGCACCTAACTATGATGCCACCCTTAACACGCATATTTATACTGACCGTAACCCTATGCTATCAGGTGAGTTTCGTTATCTGACTGAGAATTATGGGGAAGGTATTTTAAACGGTTCATACTTACCAAACGATAAAGAGTATGACGACGAAGATCGTACCAGCTTGTTTTATGACCACACTTGGTCGTCGAAAAGCATTCCACGGTTAAGTGCTGATGCTGAATACAACTATGTATCAGATGCCGATTACCTTAATGATTTTGATACATTGGGACTATCGGACAGCACCATAAACTTGCCACGTCGTGCCCGCGTCAATTATTACAATGATTATGTCGATGGTGAACTGAAAGTAGAAACTTTCCAGACTTTGGATGCATTCACTGATAGCGGTGAGGCGTTAGAAGACAAAGACAAGCCGTATTCACGTTTGCCACAGCTCAAATTAAATTATCGCTTGCCTTGGGCCGAGCGCTTCGATATTACTGGTATTCATGATTCTGCATACTTCAAAAAATCTATCGATGATGGCTCTGAAAATGAAAAAAGTGGCGCACGTATTTACAATAAACTGAGCGCCGCCTACCCAATGGAAACTTCTTGGGGTTATATCAAACCTAAGCTTAGCTTGCAGCATCTATATACGTCATATGATGAAGATAGCTTGGAAGATAATCAGCTTAGTGAAGAAGATGGCAGTCAATCTGTGTTTGTTCCGCAAGCCAGTATCGATGCAGGACTACACTTCTATCAAGCGGGCTCACCATTTGGTGCGTTTGACGATACGATGGGCGGCTATCGTTTACTTAGCCCACGCGTAAAATATACGTATTCACCGTATAAAAACCAAAACGACATTCCTAACTTTAATACGCGTATTGCCTCTATTAACTATGAGCAGCTGTTTTCGGACAGTTGGTTCTTAGGTCATGATCGTTTGCAGGATTTGCATTCTATTACGCCTGGCGTCAATTATCGTTACATCGATGCAACGGGTGTGACACGTTTTGATGGTAGCATTGCAGAACAGTTCTATCTAGATGATGGACGTGTAACACTTGACGACGATCAGCCTGTTTTTACTTCGTCTTCTTCAGGTATGGTATGGGATACCAGCACTCAGCCTTACAATAATTTTTGGGTTGATGTCAGCGGTGCCCTAACCAGTAATTATGATTTGAACTACATTACGACTGAACTACGTTATCAGCCGTCAAACAACAGCTTATTTAATGTGGGTTATGTTAAGCGTCAGCGTGATGACAATACCGATCAGTTGCCATTATCTGCGTTTACCGCTTCCGCTGTTTTCCCTATCAATAACAGCTGGCGCATATTGGCTCAGGGTCAGTACGATTATAATCGTAACAAGATGCTTGATTCACTCATCGGTGTTGATTACGAAGACTGCTGTTTCGGCTTTGCTGTTTATGGTCGCCGCTATTACAATGACCTAAACGTAAAAGACGAGCCAACACAAGCTATTATGGCAGAAGTTAGATTAAATGGTCTTGGCAGCGGTAGTAGCCGCTTGACACGATTGCTTGCTGATAAGATTTTGGGCTTTGAACCTGTACAGACGGCATGGAAAGACTAACCGGTTTTTTGCTAGATTAGAGTTATTTACGTAAATATTTATAAGACACTATTTGAACCCCTATTATGGGAAACGCTGTCGAATATTTTATTATTAAGGGTATCGGATAGAGTTGACCGACTACCATCCGATGCAATGACATTGATGAGGAGCATCATGAGATTTTTTTCTTTACGTCAGACTAGCAGAGCAGTATTGCTATCTATGGCAGGCCTTACGCTTACGTTAAGTGCTAACGCTGCTACTGTCAAACCTGCAGCGGCTCAAGCTTCTACCTCTGCTGCGCAAAGCTCAGTTGATCGCTTAACGCCAGCCAATAGCACAGACGGTATTATTGCCCTAGTTAATGAAAACGCTATCTTAAAAAGCGAATTGGTTGATGCTATCGAGCAAACTCAAGCACGTGCCAAAGCTGCTGGAGAGCCTATCGCAAACTCAGCACAACTACAGTCTGAAGTGTTAAACGCGCTTATTTTGCGTGAACTGCAGTTGTCTATGGTCAAACGTGCGGGACTGTCTGCCGATGAAGCAGAGATCAATCAACGTCTTGGTCAAATCGCTCAAGCTGAAGGCCTTAATAGCATCGCAGCATTGCAGCAACGTCTAGATGCCGCGCAACCTGGCAGTTATGCCAATCTACGTGCCAAATTGATCGAAGAGGCTTCTATCCAAGCGCTACAGCAGCGTCAAATTACTCGCCGAGTACGTATTAGCGAGCAAGACATTGATGCATTTTTGGCCTCACCTGAAGCCAAACGTCTGAATCAAAGCGAATATCAAACCATTCACGTACGTGTTCCTTATATAGATGACTATAGTCGCCTATCGCCCGCTCAACGTGAAGAAGCATTAAAAGTCGCGCAAGCATTACGTACACGTTTGCTTGAGCCAAATGTCAATGTCGCTGAAGCTGTTGCTGCTAGCCAAGGTAGCTATCCGATTCCATTGCAAGGTGGAGATATGGGCTTTCACAAGGCCGCTTCTTTACCGACAGAGCTGTCCAGCAAAATTACCAAGCTAGATGTTGGTACTGTAAGCGAGCCATTATTGACTCCTGAAGGGATTGACATCATCAAGCTTGCTGATAAAAAAGCCAGCAATACGATGCTGATACCACAGTGGCATACTCGCCATATCCTAGTTAAAGTCGATGACCTACAAACTGACGCGCTTGCTGAACAAAAAATCAATGATCTATACGAGCAACTTCGTGGCGGCGCTGACTTTGCTAGTTTAGCTTCAACGTATTCAGATGATCCAGGTTCTGCTGGACGTGGCGGTGACCTTGATTGGGTTAGCGAAGAAGATATG
Source organism: Psychrobacter sp. APC 3279 (assembly GCF_030407795.1). Lineage (NCBI taxonomy): Bacteria > Pseudomonadati > Pseudomonadota > Gammaproteobacteria > Moraxellales > Moraxellaceae > Psychrobacter > Psychrobacter sp. APC 3279. The sequence goes on from NZ_JASDCR010000026.1 coordinate 43,214, forward strand.
GTTGGTCCATTTGAAGCCACAATGAAAAATACGGCAGTTGGCGACTACTCTGCGCCATTTAAGACACAGTTTGGTTGGCATATCCTAAAAGTCGATGGTAAACGCGATCAAGATATTAGCGAGCAATATCGTCGCAATATGGCGCGTCAAGCATTGTATCAACGCTTAGCACCACAAGCTCAAGAAGACTGGTTACAAGAGCTACGTGCTGGCGCTTATATTCAGATACTTGGCTGATATGTTGCAATAAGCTAGGGCGTGTCATCAATTAGCACAGTTATTTTAGAATAAGCTATAGTAACTCTATATTTAGCAATCTGAGTAAAACCCTCATGACAAGACGCCATGCCCTACGAGATGACCAATGGGCGAGAATTAA
>NZ_JASDCR010000027.1:0-32999 GCF_030407795.1 Psychrobacter sp. APC 3279
CCAGTCGTAATAGCTTGATAACTTAACACTTAGCACGCGGCACATAGTGGTGATGCGAAAGAGGTGCTGGTTATCTTTGATGAAGGCGTACCTGACTAGCTGTGCCTTGCAAAGTACGCCGTCGCCTCATTCGAGCATAGCTCTCATCTTGCGTCGGGGCGAAGCGGTGCTTCGCTTTATCCCTCCTCATTTAGAATTTCGCGCTCCTCTTCGGCTACTTTAAGCTGCCGCTTGAGCTGCTTTATTTCTTGAAGAGCACTCATAAGATCAGGATCATATTGTTCTGTGCCAATAAGCTTGCCTTGATTGGCTTTGTTCTGCCAGTTCGATAACGTTTGCATCGCTATGCCAAGTTGCTTGGCTGTGGCTGAAACATTACCGTTATTGTCTGCTATTTTCTTAACGGCTTCTGCTTTAAATTCGTCACTGTAGGTTCTTACTTTCTTGGTCATGGTAAACTCCAGTTAATACGCTTAGTTTACCAAGTTTAGTTGTACGGTTTCTTCAGCATAGCTCAATAACTGTAAAGAGCAAGCCTATTGCTCCTGTATAAAATTGATATTTTAATGGAAATTTTGTATGAATATTTATGGTAGCATCACTAAGAGATGTCAGTCCCAGTAGTAAAAATCCGAAAAAATCAGTTATACCAAATACATAATCAGTAAAACCTCCATCAAGCCCGCCACCAATCATATACGCCCCAGCACCTGACTCTGGATCTAAGATGGTATAGCCCGTACCTGACCAGCCATTAAGAGTAATTTGAGTGTCATGCACTGTGACCGTTTTACCTGCATTCACGCCGTTACGAATATCCGTCATCACCACATCGCTATGGTTCAGCTTTGGCAGTACTTCTGCATAGTTGGCTTTGGTAATGGTATAGATGGTCTGTCCTTGCTGTGCGGCGAGAGACAGTGCTTTTACCGCACTGATCCCATCGGCTTCTTTTTCTGGCGTATCAGGATTATCAAACAGCTGCTCAGGGACAAGGTTTTCATTTAAGCTATAACTTGGCCCTCTTGAGAGGTTATAGGCAGTCAGCTTTTCTCTGTCATTATTCACTTCCACCTTAGTATGCAGGATTTTATCAATATCCATGACCACGCCGCCCATTTTTACCGCAAGTGGTAAACCGTAGCGATACTCAGGGGTTAGGTTGGTGGAAAATGTGTCATAGGTTAAGAAGGGATACTGAACGATACCTGCTTAACTTTAAATAGCACTTATTTAATATTCCGAAATCAAATCGACCTTAAACAGCTAACTCCGCTACTTGAGGTCGACTTATCAAGGTGATGCCTGATCTTATTTACGAAGTGAAAAACTCGAATAAATCTATTACTATTACCAATATAATTGAAAATACAGCCAAACCTAGTAACCAAGGAATTGGTTGAAGAAAAAACTTGGCGAACTCAGGATTAGGTTCAAAAAATAGCTTCCATATATCGCCTCTCTCTTTACTTTGCCTTTCTTGTTTCTTCTTCCTCTTTTCTCTTTGCTCCAATACAAGTTTTCTTCTTTTCTCTCTATCGTCTAGCATGCCAACGCTCCTATTACTGCTAACACTCTATATTTACGATATTAGTTAATTCAATAAATAAAGAGTTCCTACGATCGCTTCCAAGGGATTGACAAAATAATTAACGGAATTACAAGTAGTGCATCTACTATCATGCTTATCCAAAAGCTCATACCTAAATAGTCTTCCGTTATCTTTGGCAATACAAATATCAGTAAAATTGGAAGAATAAAAATGGTAAAAATAATTCTTATTAGTCTATCAGTGTCAACTAGTTCTTTTCCACACTTCTTGCAGGGTGCAAATTTTGCACTATATAATTCAGATCTAGTAAGAGCTATCAGCTTTGAATTTTTGGCATCACAATTAGGACATTTCATAATTAACAACCTCTACTAATTAATACATTTGCTATACGGTTCTCAATTTGACCAATTAATATAGAAGCTATTAACCCAACCCAAGGTGCAAATATAAAAAATAACGCCAATGCTATAGATATTGATATTAGACTGAATACTAAGGTTAATGCCAGAGCATTAGTGCTATCTGTGCATTGAGTATAGAATTTAACGCCTAGAACAACAGTAGTAATAAGCTGTCCAAACACACCACCTGCACTCTTTAATAGGATTTTTAAATTTGGTCGTTTTTCTAAAAATCCAATAAACAAGGAAGCTACTAATTTTAAGTTTTTACCCTTTAGCGATTTAATAAAGCTGACAAACCCTCCATCAAGTCCACCACCGATCATATACGCCCCAGCACCTGATACCTTATCAAGGATGGTATAACCTGCTCCTGTCCAACCATTAAACACAATCTCACTGACGTGAATGGTAACCACTTTGCCAGCATTTACTGCGTTTCTCACGTCAGTTAGGGTTAGGTCACTATGATTCAGCTTCGGCAACACCTCGCTATAATTCTCCCGAGTGATGGTATATATCGTTTGTCCCTGCTGGGCGGCTAGGCGTAACGCCTTCACCGCACTGATACCGTCCAATCACTCAACTTAATATAGTAAAAATTGTACCTACAATGATAAATATCCCTGTTATATCTAAAACCACCTTAGTATCTATCGGAGTCCCGTTGGAACGCAACCAGAGTACATATATTATTACACCAACTATAACAAGAGTACTTACTATAATTTGAGAGATAAGATTAAGCTTCATATATATCCTCGCCTCGAATGTATCTATTTGATTTCGCACTTATGATATCTGCAACTATATAATACATCGCTGTCATCATGGCAAACATTAATCCAAATATAAACAATGGTGATAAAGTTAACATGAAAGGTCCAGCAATTATTGAAAGTCCAATCAATCCTGTAACTAGTCCCACATATTTGCCAGCAGTGTATTGCGGTTTATCAATAGTGTTAGTCCATTTATATGCCGTTTCCGTCAAAAATAATATTGCACCTACAACCATTGCGAAAATTGGATTAATCAGCATTAAAGATACTAGTACAGGCATCATTCCTGCTAATAAGCCGAAAGCGAAACCTTGTAAAAACCCTCCATCAACCCCACCGCCAATCATATACGCACCAGCACCCGTATTAGGGTCTAAGATGGTATAGCCCGTACCTGACCAACCGTTTAGAGTAATCTGGGTATCATGCACTGTTACCGTCTTACCTGCGTTCACGCCGTTACGGATATCGGTCATCACCACATCGCTGTGATTCAGTTTTGGCAGTACCTCTGCATAGTTGGCTTTAGTCACTGTATAGATGGTCTGTCCTTGCTGAGCGGCGAGAGACAGTGCTTTTGTCGCACTGATACCATCGGCTTCTTTTTCTGGCGTAGCAGGATTATCAAACAGCTGCTCAGGGACAAGATTTTCATTTAAGCTATAGCTTGGCCCTCTTGAGAGATTATAGGCAGTCAGCTTTTCTCGATCATTATTAATTTCCACCTTGGTATGTAGGATTTTATCGATATCCATGACCACACCACCCATTTTTACCGCAAGGGGTAGACCATAGCGATACTCAGGGGTTAGGTTGGTGGAAAATGTGCCATAGGTTAAGAAGGGATACTGAACGATACCTGCTTGTTTTTGAGCGATGATGTCTTGGGTATCATTGACGGCATAGTAGCTTTGCACGCCCGCTTGCAAAATCGCACCGGTTAGATCGTGCTTAGTGAGTCCGTCGAGGGCGGCTTGATTTTCAGTTTGTTCAAACTTTTCTAGCTTTTCTTTGGCAGCCTCTAACGTATCTTTGGTATTCTCTAGCTGCTGTTGGCTTAAGCCTTGTAAGTCATAACCAATCGCATGGTATTCACCTGCAATAATCTCTTTGTCCGTACCACCATTGGCGTTTCTACCAGGGCTTGTGATATTCATTTTGCCACTGATGCTATCCCCAAGCTTATAATTGCTGCCTGAGACCAGTACTTCACCATTTAGCGTGATTTCAGGCGTCATAGTGATGCTGGTTGGTAGTCTGCTAGGCAGTGTACCATTGTCATCTTTTGGTAGGTAACTGAGTAATTTATCTTCATCTGCTTGGCTTGCAGGCTTAAAGGACAGCGCTAATGGTTTGCCCTGTAGCTGAACGGTAGCGATTTTAAAGTCTAAAGCAGGTGAGCTTAAACCTGCGTAGCCACCATAACGACCAACGTTTTCATACAGCACCATAGTGAAATAATGACGCATGCTATCGGGCAGCTCTTGATAATCAGATATTACCGTTCTGACTTGATACGGCAGTACAGGGCTTAACATCGAGCTATTGTAAGGCTTGATCGTGCTCGTACCCAGTATATCGCCTACCGTCGCGTCACTATGGTTTTGTTCGATATAGTTTTGGACTTGCGCTTGATAGTCTTCAATAGCTTGGTTGACCGCGCCTTGATTCAGGTTTTGTACGCTACCAGCCGCCTCATCAATGACAGCGCCATTTTTGGCTTGTGCAATCAAGGCTTCAGCGTCAAATGGTACAGCCTTAGCTAGATCAATGCCTTCTGTACGCGTATAGGACTTATAACTGGCATCCAACGGTATCCACTGGGTCTGAGTATCATTATTGGCAGCGCCGCCACTGATGGCGTTAATATTGGCTTCTACCCAGACATGTTCCATGCGTAGATGGGTCGCGACACTGCCATTAGTCAAGGCCACATTGGGCACGCCGCCTTGACCGAGCAAGTTCTGAGCCGCGCTGATGTTACTGACGCCGCCGACCCAGTCCATTGCTTGTTTGGCTGGAATATCGACCGTACCGTAGACGTAACGTGCTGGAATGTCTGAGGCACGAAGGAGCGCAATAAGGAGGCTTGCGGTATCAAATGAATTACCACGTTTGGTCTGCAGAGTATAGTCACTACCTTGGATACTGCCATAGGTTGGCATATATTGAATATTATCGTGTACCCATTTATAGATTTCAGCAGGATTGTTATTTAGCTCGGCTGCTTTGTCTATGATAGCTTGCGTGATTTGAACATCGGGCGTTTCGTTTAGATCAGCAGGCTGTACTTGAGCAGGTAAAGCATTTAATACCGTCCAATTACCAGCATCCGTCTGACCAGCCAGTCCTGCTACTTTATTAAAGTCAGTATTAATAGCGGTTTGACCCAGTAGCATTTGACCAAAACGGTATTCAGTATCTCGCCATTGGTGCACCGCTGAGTAAGGCTGTCGCTCGGCATTATAATTTGCTTTACGCAGTACCGCGCTATCCGCTTCGCTAACGATAGGCTTACGCACATCACTATCAGGCATGCCCCACGGTAGGTTTTCTACATCGGTTTGCTGCTGTTTGGGTTGCCATTCTTGTATTTGTGTGTTGATAGCTGATATGGCATCCAAACTTTGACTTTCCGTTGTGCTAGCACTGAGCTGTTCGAACAGCTTATTTAACGTTTGGTGGCGAGCGTTGACTTCAGCAATCAGGTCGCTCTGATCGATAAAGTCTTGTTTATCAAAGTTGCCTTGCTGCATATTTTTGGTTTGAGCCGACAATTGAGCAATGATGTCTTCTTGCTCTGTATTCATACGTGTTTGCAAATCGAGTAGTTTTGTCTTGGTATGTTGCAGCAGCTCAGGGTCAACGACATCGATGACTTCACTGTTATCAGTAAAAAGACTGGTAATACCATCGATAGTTTTTTGGTAGATGCTTCTGCCAGAAAGTGTTTCTTGACGCTGCTGTTGATAGTTTGCTTGTTCCAGTTGGTACTTAGCAGTTAGGTTGACCAGTTTGTCATAAGCATCATTACCGATAAGGCTTTGCTTGGCTTCAAGCTCAGCTTTGATTTTGTCGTTGGCAGCCGCGGCCTGTGCTGGTAAGGTGATGGCATTGAGCATCCCTGCGGTACATAGGATACTTAGAGCCTTTGTCAGCTTAGTTGATTGAGTGAGTGCTAGGTCTTGCGGATTTGGTTTAAAAAAAATCGTCATGGTCTTATCTCAAGTACGGTTGCATAATAATGGGGTTTGATTACCACGGTTATTGCGGGCTTAGGCGTGCGGATCATACTGATTCCGAGAAAGATACAGTTCTATCTGCAGCGCTCTTAGCAGCTCATCTAACTCATAACGCAGCTGTTCAAGTTCGCTTGAAGTATCGTCTTCTTGCAGTCTCGATAGGGTTTCACCAAGACGAGCGGCTTCATACACAGCTAAGTGGTGTAATCCTATTTTATGATGCTTGTAAACGAGACCTAACTGAGCTTTGGCATGTATCTTGAGTTTTCCATTTCGGCTCCACAAAGACCACTGGTGAATCGTGTCATGCAATATTTGGATTCTTGACTCAATATCACGCACTAGATAGCGTGTTTCAAACTCCTCTAGTAGTACGGAGTTGTTACTACCGTTAGTAACGTCTGAGACCGTTAATCGTACGGGATGAGTTCCCGAATTTTGTGGCAATCGTATAGTCAGGACATCATGAATAGACTGTCCAGCTGTGACAGTAATCTGATAATTGACTGTGTCACTGTCCTTAACAAGGTCATCCATCCCCCCGTTATATCCCAACCATTGACTGCCTACTGGTAAATCTACTTTCACAAGAATATGCCTATCTTTGTTGCTCGTATTCTCTATATCTACAGGCAAACGTACCACTTCGTTTGGCACATAGTCAGTTTTGACAATTTGGCGGCGTGAGTTTAGTAATTGCGTTAAGACACTGTCCCAATGAAGCTCTTGGGCGTTGGTAGTGCTATTACTGTTGGGATAAGGTGAAATCTCTGCTGAAGTAGCCAAATCCAAACTACCAATCACATCAAAATTGGTCGCTATTGGTGTTCCATTACCATAGCGTTGACCCACAATTGCAGGATAGTCTGTACTTTGGTAGTGATGCTTGTTTCCTTTTTTATTGTGCCCGCCGCTATAGTCATTACTCACCGTAGCCCAAACCTCAGCTTTATTTGGATCAATGAGGGTTAAATGCTGTGCCCAGCTTCCATGGTGTGCTTTAGGACGACCAGTCATTCGAAGCGCAGTATTAGCAATCATGTCATCAGTTGGCGCTGTAACAAATTGATCAGAAAACGCTAAAGTATCTGAGTTTAGACGCAAAGCACCTCGACGTTTTACCCCTGCTAAGCTATAGAGATTTTGATCAACAGAACCGTTCATTGCACTGTCTATGAGTAGGTTGTCACCACTATATGCCAGTTCAACAAGCTCTCTTCTTGTATAGGGATGTAACGGCTTAACCGCCCCCAACAACCAGTATTGAGTGTATTTACCGCTCTGCATTTCATTAGCGAATTTTTCTGGACGCGATACCAGCTTATAGGGTACATCTAGGCGTTTTAAATAACGCTCTAACACTGATTCGCGTTGTTCAAAGCAATTTTGCTTATGCTTGCCATGACTAAATTTATAACTATAGACATTCCAACCCGGTACACAGTTATAGTAGACCAACAACGTATTATCGATATTATCATTGTCGCCTATGGTGACATTGATAGGAGGCTCAGTTAATAAAACCTGAGATTGTGCCAAACCTTTTTGACCTTGAGCAAACTCTGCAAGCAAGACAGCTGTGATACGCTCTCCATCGACGCCAGAACTTATCCAAGGCGACATACCTGATAACGTACCAGAAGCATCAATACTGGTTGACGATAATGTAAGCGTTTGGAAAGGCTCTAAGCTGTCACCTCTAAACAGCGCTATCGATAATGGCAAATCATTTAGCGGCTCATCGCTCGAGTTATCAATCGACCATTGCCAATTAACGGTTTCACCGACAGTTATCTCAGATGTACCCGCTAACGTACCTGCCACGCCAAAACCTGTCTGCGCAGCTGATAGTACAGTGAATGACTGTGTCAGTGCTTGATTCGCTTGAGTCCCATCAGCTGCTATCGCTGTACTGGTAACGGTATAACTACCCGTTATAGCATCGGCAAGAGGTACATTAAAATACTGGTCTTTGATGGCATTTGGTGCAAGCTCATTATAGCTATAATCTTGCGTCCATATATTCTGACCGTTAGGGTCAGTGACCGTTAAAGTGACATCACGTTGGCCTGCCATCGCATTACTGGCGGTGTTAATGACACGCGAGTGAATTTGTACCATATCTGTTGGTAGGTATTGTGTTTTATCGACATACAACTGGCTATTTGTTTGAGCGGAGAGCGCACCATCAGCGACGATAGCGAAGGCTCTATCCAGTTCAGCGACGACTTTATCCTGATGAATCAGCTCGATATGGGCGGTATAATTGCCTATTGGTGTCTGACCCGTTTGCCATGTGTTTAGCACGTTGGCGCTATTAACCGGAGGATTGCCAATGTTGGTAAGGGCAACACTCAAGTCAGTGGTAGTATCAGCAAATCGCTCAATGACATTTCCTGCACTATCAATAATACTGACGCGAACGCTTGGTGATGTAGGAAAGCTGCCTAAGTTGGTTGGCGTTGCCATGATAGTAACGATATCATTGGCTGTATAAGAGGTTTTATCAACATTGCCTGCTAGACTAAATGCAGTGAACTCACCAGTGACAGCGATGCGCGCGATATTGTTGCTGCGGGTATATTCTTGGACAACACCTTGACGGCTAATAGGGTCTGTAGGATCAGTGGGGTTAGGGATACCTGTGGCACTATCAACACCAGCGCCTGCGTCATTAGCAATGACAATCAGCTCACCAAAATCAGCAAGACTACCATTAGCAGAAGTATAATCAATACTCAGATCAACATAGTCACCACCATCCAGTGTATCAGTCAACGTGACTTTACCTATCAGCTCAGCTTGAGTCGCGTCTAAACCTTTAGCCAGTCGGTAGAAACTAACCGGTGTACCTTTGGCGACAGGCTTGCCCCCAGCATTACCAATACGAGCAGTAAAGCGACTGGGCGCAGAATTGCCTTTGTCATGGATTTGAATGTATGAAGCAGTTAAATCAGAGGCGGCGGTGACATTGACACCAGGGATTAAGTTGGCGCGATAGGTATTGTGCACCTCCCAACTGTTGGGTTCATTCTTAGGAATGGATAGGTTATCATTGATGTTGGTGACATGGTAGCTGTACTGGTTCCAAATATTACGTGTGTTCGCCCAGTCTTTGTTTTTACTGGAGATCATGCGTATGCCAGCGGTGCGTCCAGCTCTTCCTGTAGTATTGTTAGATACGAATAAAACATCTGCATGACCATCTGCATCTGCATCAACGACTATGGGTGCTTCATGGGCAGTATGTGAAGAGTTTGGTGTCTGATAGATAACACTACCAGTTTGTGCATCATAAATTCTAAAATAATCTTCGTCAGCGTATACAACTTCAGATTTCCCATCATTATTAAAGTCAAAAATGCTTGAACCCGTTACATTAGATGAGCGATCTTGCGTAGGTGATGACCAGATAATACTGCCATCATTCCGCATAACAGTATAGGCAGCAGCACCAGCCACACCCATATCTGCAATGCCGTCACCATCAAAATCTGCTAACGTTGGTACACCGCCTCTACCTCCAGTTGGTATATAAAATCTATTGATTTGCTTACCAGTGGCATCGAAAATAGTAAAATAGCTATCACCTGTAGTAACGATATTTGGCTTTCCATCGCCTGTGATGTCAGCAACAGATGCAAAGCTCCTAGAGTTATTATAAGAAAAGTATTGGATAGTACCAGTTATAATCCCACTCGCGTCAAGCTGGACTTTTTCACTTCCTCTATCAGTTATTAACTCTGGTATACCGTCATCATCTAAATCTGCTATAGCAAGAACAGTAGATTTACCTCTAGTAATTAACCCAGAAGAGTAATTGCTAATAGAGTTACCAATAATAATTTCAGAGTTGCCATCCTTATTCAAATCAGCTATTAAAATATCATTTGAATAGAAATCTGAGCTTACTCCCACGCTCCATGTTTTTTTTAAGTTTCCTGTATTTGAGTAAATTTCAATACGGGAACCATTATTTACAATGATCTCTGGGAGTCCATCATTATCTATATCAGCAATTGTTGGTGATGTATACCGCGAACTGACTGCAGCCAACCATTTTTTCTCGCCAGTTGAACCATCAAGAACCACCATTTGATTAAAATAGTTATTATAAATAATTGAAGATACGTCCCCTTGACCAATATTGCCATCACCATCAGTATCTTCTAATGGCGCTGCAACGGGCGAAGCTGAAGAACCAAAACTAGACCAGTTGCTAGGCCTATCTGTATCAGATGCTTTATACCCATACATCCACTTTTCTTCAACTTCTAAGGTTCCAACTGGCGGCTTAATCTCAACACCATCACTGGTCAATCGAACATTATTATCTTCATCAAGTTCAGCAATTTGACTCTCGCTGTCAATCATCACTGCGATAGGTGCATCGCGGAAATCGACTTTTCCATTGATAGCTAGACTAATCTCTGTAGTAGCGCCTTGATTTAGGTCTAAAGTCTCAGTTGAGCGACCGACTATTTGTTCATTATCATCTAGTGTACGGTTTTTATTGGCATCAATGAACGCGATGATACCTACCGATGTACTTGACAGATCGGCATTACCTTTGTTTTCGATCGTTGCTTTTAGCGTACCAGTCGTTGTCAGACGCTGTTGATCTGTTGTCAAATTGCTGCTGTCTAGGGTAGAGATAACCAAATCTGGCAATACCACTTCTGCTGATTTAGGACGCAGGCGAATTTCACCTAAATCGACATTGGTTTCAGATTCTGCTTGGCGACTGATATAGCGCGTGGTTGATAAATATAACGCGGGGTCAATCTCAACGCGGACGTTGCTGGCACTCAAATTACTTGGAATTGTAAAGTTGCCATTACCGTCGCTTTTACCTGTATAGAGCGTCCGCTCAGTATCATTGTCGAACACCTTAATAGGTGCATCAGCGATTGGTTGATTGGTCTGTGAGTCTACAATTGATCCAGAGAGTGCATAAGGGTTAAGTGTTAAAGCAGGTGCTATTGTTACTTTCTCATCAGTACCGAGAGTAAGCGTTTGTACTGAAGGTTTGTAGGCAGGATGAGATATCGTTAATCGCCATTTACCTGTTGGTAATTCAACACTAAGCTCGCTTGCGCCGCTTTGCTCTGTATTAGGCACGAACGATTGAGTCTGTAAAACTGCGCCAGTACTTTCGCTGAGTCTTTCTGCAACAACTTTGAATCCTTGTACTTTTTGCTGACTAACTGCATCCGTCGGTGCAAATAGGAACGTTCCTGTAGCAGCCGTAATAGGATCACTAGTAGGATCATTGGGATCTGTGAGTTGCACAGTATTTAAGGTTACAATACCAACATCATAAGTATTAGCGCCTTCAACTACAAAGCTAAATGAGACATCCTGATAACCATCTTTGCCTACTGTCCAAACCTGTGCACCTGAATCCAAGCCATTGACCGTGATATTGCCAGAGGCGTCAGAAGTGATAGATTGATTATTGTCGCTATTGTTGAATACAACACCTGCTAGTGGCTGTCCCAAGCTATCAACGACTTTGGCTACTAATATGGCTTGAGACTGGCTTTGGCTGATCAGCTGAGGGCTAAATAGTGTGACACCGCCCGCATTGGCAGTACCGCTGCCTTGGATAGGCGCATAACCTGAAGTACGAATATCAATACCAAAACGTCCTTGAGAGGCTGTTTGCTGCTCTTTGGTTAGTACAATTTGATAAGCGCCTTCATTGTTGGTTGTCGCAACAATAGGGGCAAAACCGTCAAGTTTTTTACCATCCGTACCAACCAGTACCACAGTGACCGTAGCGCCAGCAACAGGGCTGCCGAGTGCCTTATCGGTCACCACGCCCTGAATTTGACCATTGCTTACGGCAGCCGCGCGGCTCAGTTTTACTTGACCTAAATTAACTTGCTCCCCTTTGCGCAAGCGTAAATTAAATTGAACGCTTGCATAGCCGTCTTTTTTTAATGTGAAGACATAACTGCCTGGATTGACGTCACCTATGATTAAGTTGCCATCACTATCACTACTTATGTTAATAGACTGAGCACTATTGCTAGCATCAGCAGACAAAGTAACACCGCTTAAAGGTAGGCTAGTTTCTGTATCAATGACGGATAGGCTTATGGCTGAAGTGATAGGATTAGCAACAGTCCGAGAGAGCTGATCTAATGAGCGTAATACTAACGCTGTCACATAAGCATCGCCTTGCCAACTGCCATCGTTATTTTGTAGCGTTAGTACCCGATTTTTAAAACTGGTGCGGAAAAGTTCCACATCACTACTGTCTTGGTATGGGTAGAGACTTTCTGCAACTAAGGCATCTAAAAACAGACCTTTATTATTATTTTGACCGGACCATGTTGCTGGTGCGGATTGCTTTGATTCAAGATAACTGACCAGTTTTTGTATAGCTGGAATATATTGACCTTGGTTCGCGATATAAGGTGTGAATGCTGATAATACATAACTGCTGGTATATAGATCATCTAAATGTGAGATACGATAAGCACCGTCAGTATGCTGCTGCGTTGCGAGGTAAGCTAAAGCCTTATTTATTCTAGTCTGCCAACTTTGACGGCTATTTGTATCAAGAGTCGCTAAATAGCCAGTCTCAGATAGTGCGATCAGTACAAAAGATGTATCCAGTGGATTAGATTGCCACCCGCCAATATGGCCAAAGCCACCATCAATATTTTGGTTATCAATAATTTTCTGCCATGCAGGATGTAAGACTTCATCCTGACTATAACCAAGCAAAGCAATACGAACGAGGCCCTCTGTACTAGACTCCGCATCCAACAGCGACGTCAAATCTGTTTGGCTCACTTGAGACTGGAGGAGTTTCAGTGCTTGAGCGGCTTCTTGCTTGGTCTGCAGAGTATTCGCTATCTTACTATTTGGTTGTTGCAGTTGAGAAGAAAGCCAAGTCTGCCCACTGGTAGCATCTGCATGAGCGATTCCTGTGAATAGTGTAGACAATACGCCCACGCTAGTGATAGACAATACTTTATTTTTTATAAGTCCGTTACCAGATATTTTCATTTTGTATGCCATGTAAGTGTTTTATGTTACAGAATATTAACAATAATTTCGAACAATAAACGAGTAATATCTTATTGTCAACTATTTTGTACTTTATATATTAGTTAATTTAATCAACAAAATATCCAGTAATACTCAAAGCAAGAAAAAAGCACAAAGAGTATCAGCTCTTTGTGCTCAAATATTTATAAAACTCTAACTTTATACAGATAGTCAGTCTATAAGTAACTCGCCAAAAGCTTCAAAAAATCACGTACTGATTATTGACGAAATCAACCGCGGCAACATATCCCGTATTTTTGGTGAGCTTATTACATTACTTGAACCTGATAAGCGTAAAGGCGGTACAGATGCGCGTGAAGTTATACTGCCTTATTCAAAACTACCGTTCTCAGTACCCTCAAATCTCTACATACTAGGCACTATGAATACCGCTGATAAATCTCTTGCACAGCTAGATTTAGCATTACGCCGTCGATTTGATTTTGTTGAGCTATTACCTCAACCTAAACTATTAGATGGCATAAAAGTTCATGGCATTGCTGTATCCAAAATTCTGACAGTAATGAATCAGCGTATTGAAGTCCTGTTAGATCGTGAACACGTCATAGGGCACTCGTATTTTTGGTCCTTGAAAGACTTAGATTCAGATGACGAAAGAGAAATTGAATTAGGTAACATTTTTAAGAGACGGATTATCCCGTTACTTCAGGAATATTTCTTTTCAGATTGGGAGCGTATTGGCTGGGTGTTGAATGATCCTAGTAAACATACATCAGAACAGTTTGTTCAAACTAGGGAGATAACTCCGACCGTTAGCGAGTTATTTCATAGTAGTATTACAGGTCTAAACGACCGTCGTTATCATATTAATAAGACTGCTTTTAACAATCCTGAATCCTATAAGAAAATACTAATCCAGACTGAGTCTAAAATTTTGGATAGCGAAGCATGATTCAAGTCAGAGAATATGCTCAGCTGACAACAGATAAGACAGCATGTCCTAGCTTAGATTTAGCTATTATCAAGCAAGAAACTTTTGATTGGTTAGTGCAATTAAGCGAAAAAGAGAGCTATGGACGGTTTATTACTTATAAGCGTCCACAATACTTACAGCTGCACTCTTATGTGGGCTATTTAGAAAGTCCTTGCGGCGAAGGTATTGAGGTACTACCAAAGACAGGGTTAGGTTTACAGGAACCAGATAATAGCAGAGCCGTCTTATGCAAAATGTTGAGCTCCGTTTTGCACTTGTCCTATAAAGAGGCTCAATCTGCCAATCTCAATCGAATGAACCTACCTATTCACGAATGGATATACTACCAGTTTTTATATTTGCTAAAGGAGCTGGTAGCGTCTGGGCTCAGATTTGACTATCAGCGAGTCGAAGAAGAAAGTAGATTTATTCGCGGCCAGCTTGATATTACAGTTCAACAAAGGCAAACGGTTGGTAGAGCTCATCTTTTTCATATTCGTCATGATGTCTATCATCCCAATCGACTTGAGAACCAGTTAATTAAAACGGCATTGGATTACGTACAGCAGCACTGTAGAAGTTCTGAGAACTGGCGACTGGCTAATGAGTTCTCACACATCTTAGACCGTATAGCGAGTCTTAGAGAGCCTCTAAACTCAATGCATAAGTGGTCAGACATCAAAATATTGCAATCCTACCAAGCGATAAAGCCATGGTGCCAACTAATACTTGAAAAGCTTAATCCAAACTTTCAAAAGGGAGAGCATCGGGGTATTGCATTGTTATTTCCAATGGAAATTTTGTTCGAGAAGTATGTAGCAAGCTGTCTACGACGAGATATCAAAGCACCTTGGCAACTAACAACACAAGCTTCTAGTAAGTACATGGTGAATGACCAAGAAGGGTTAAAATCGCGCTTTCAATTAAAGCCTGATTTATTAATCAGTCAAGAAAGAAAAAACCACCATATACTTGATACCAAGTGGAAGTTAATAAACTTAAGCGACAATGATAACAACTACAATATCAGTCAGTCGGATATTTACCAATTGTTTGCTTATGGTCATAAGTATTTGGATGGTTGTGGGGACATGATGCTAATTTATCCTAAACATCATCAGTTCAACATACCTTTGGAATGTTTTGATTTAGCAGAAGAATTGAGATTATGGGCTATACCGTTTTGCATCGAGACTGACAACTTAATTACAGGCAAATGGATAGAAAGGTTTCCATCTTTATCTTAAACTTAGTTTGAGGCTAATCCTTTAAGCTTCTAAATTTATCGATAAGCATAAAATTTGGGGGTCAGTTGCCACATCCAAATTTTAACAATCTTGGTCACGAAATGGTCACCGTTTGGTCACCGAGTACTTGGTCACCGTTTTTCAAAAGGTAAAGTACATGCACGCAGACTTATAGAGAACACATTATTAAAGAGTAGATTGCTTCTTAGGGGTTAATAAAGACAGAATAACCAACCCTTACGGATAAAGGCTTTAAAGAGAATTACAGACACAAAAAAACCTCAAACAACCTAATGTTTGAGGCGAAACTTGCTTAAACTTTACAGTCTAAATTCGTTTTAAATATGGCGCAGCGGACGGGACTCGAACCCGCGACCCCCGGCGTGACAGGCCGGTATTCTAACCAACTGAACTACCGCTGCTTAGGTCTCTTAGCTTGTTTAGCCACTTGCTAAGAAGTGGTGGGTGATGACGGATTCGAACCGCCGACATTCTGCGTGTAAGGCAGACGCTCTACCAACTGAGCTAATCACCCTGAGCGAGGAGCAAACGAAGCACTGCTTCGTCCGAGCGCAAGAGAATTTACATTTTCGTAAATTCTAGAAGCTCAGTACCCAATATAAGGTATAACTTCTACTACAAGAGAAATTCTTTAAATAGAATTTCTGTATTGCTTCATTAACATTAGCTGTCACACTCAATGTTAACTTAATCAGCTGGGCTTATCTAAGTAAGTCCCCTTGCTGTGGGTGTGTATTATATAGATTTACAGTTGGGTGTCAAATATTATTTTAATATTTTTAGAAAATAATTATAAATCGGACTTGTAATCTATCAGAAACAGCACTCAAAGCTATGTATTATATAGCATTTCTAAAAATACACTTATTATCATTATTTGTTGTTTAGAGGTGAAAAGCTACTATACTATGGATGCTTTATTCGTTGAAAACGGTTGATGGAGGCCAATATAAACACTTTTACTATTAAAGATACTTTTACTAGCTGGACCTGGGGAGACTTAGCGGGTCTAGGTCTGGTGCTGCATATTGTACTTATGATAGTAATGACGCTGCGAGTGGTTTCTGTGCAGCGCAATATTGGTGTGTCTATTGCTTGGGTTGCGGTGCTTTATACGTTACCAGTATTTGGTTTTGTGGCTTACATTCTGCTCGGTGAGCCGATGATTGGACGGCGCTATCGTGAACGCGTGGATCAAGCCAGCATCTTGATGAACGATATGGCAAGGCGTGAGCATCTGATTTTTGATAAAGGGCAGGACTTATTACCAGCCAACTACCGCGGTGTTAGCCAAATAGGAACGCGCTGGACAGGGTTTGGTGTATTTCCCAATCATCAAATGCAGCTGTTGACCGATCCTGCTTCTATCTTTCAGCGTTTGATTGAAGATATTCATGCCGCCCAGCGTATAGTTCTCATGGAGTTTTATATTGTCTATCCAAAAGGACAGGTGCTAGAAGTCATAGAGGCGCTGTCTGTAGCGGCTCAGCGCGGCGTAGAGTGTCATATATTGGCTGATAGTGTGGGCAGCTTTAGCTTTATTAATAGCAGTGTGCACCGTAAATTAGAAAAAGCAGGCGTTTATGTCCATCAGTCATTGCCAGTGGGGTTATTTAAGACACTATTCAAACGCTCTGATTTGCGCAATCATCGTAAAATGGTGGTTATCGATGAACATATCGGCTATATCGGCAGCTTCAACTTGGTTGATCCAAGGTTTTTTAAGCAAAATAAAAACGTTGGTCAATGGATTGATGTGGCACTACGAACGACTAGCCAGCACTCGATTAGTATTAATACAGCGATGGCTAAGGTGATTGTTACCGATATCGGTGCTGAAAGTAATGACAATCTTGCTGAACTGCATCAACGGGTTAATAACTACACTCGTAAGTTATATGTGATGCATCCGACCATCAATGATTTAAATAGCCGAGTGAAGGTGTTGGCGGATACGGTTGATGATCATGAGCAGCCAGATGTAGGTGCCACTTCGATTGTCGTACCAAAGATGCCTGTCGTGGACAAAGTCTTGGCGCAGCTAATACCTTCAGCACCGCAGCTAACGGCTCATGTGATTTACAATACGTTAGTTACCGTGATTCATCGTGCCAATAAGCGCATCCGTATTACCACGCCTTATTTTGTCCCTGATGAATCCCTATCAGGCGCGCTGACGATAGCAGCTAAGCGCGGCGTTGATGTGACGATTATCGTTCCTGAAAAGGTTGATTCATTTCTGGTACAACATGCTTCTCAAGCTTATTATCAAGAGTTGTTGGATGCTGGGGTAGTGATTGCCTTGTTTAGAGGTGGTTTGCTACACGCAAAAACAGTGGTTATCGATGATGATTACTGTTTATTTGGCACCGTCAATATTGATATGCGCAGCTTTTACTTAAATATGGAAGTCAGTTTGGCGATTTATACGCCAGAAATGGTTGCCCAAGTAGCGGACTGTCAGGAAGTCTATTTAGAAAACTGCCGAATCCTAGATAGTGATGAGTGGCAACAGCGTCATGGATCAAAACGCTTGTTTGACAATGTCGTGCGCTTGTTCAGTCCTTTATTGTAGCACTCGGATTTTTAAGGTAAGGTAATCTACCAGTACCGTTCTATTATTTTAGTAGTAGCACTTTTATAGCCTATGCTTTTTTGGTTTATCTATCTGCAAAGAGGTCACGTCCGTCTATGTCTGCATCACCTTTAACACCACTGGACTATATTGCAGAAGGCTACTGGCAAGACTTCTTGGCTGGGCGTCCTATTGCGGGCGGTATAGCCTACGAAACTGAGCTGCGCGCTTGTATGCTAGACGAGTCACTTGAGAGTTTACAGCGTATTGATACGCTATTGTCCCAAGTGCGCCGAGATATGATCAAGAGTGGTATGTGGGATGAGATGACGCTGTTGGTCGATGAGCGCTATCGTAATTTCATGGTGTTTTTGGCGTTTTATGCCGGTCGTGTATTGGCGCAGCAGTGGCAAAGCAAGCCACATTGGTATGGTCAGTTTGAGCTGCGTAAACGTTACCCTGAGCTAACATTGATCACCGATGATTTTTATCAGCATATGGCGGTCGGTTATGATGATAGCGGGGTTAAAGAGCGCTTGTTTTTTGCACTAGAGCCAATAGGGCTGCGTCTGTTTGGTCATATTGATCGGCAGTTTGACGCAGTACTACAAGGCGGGCAAGTAGAGAGTGGGTTGTATCAAGCGGTTAGCCTTAGACTACCAACTACTTTAAGCAACGATGTTCATTCAGTGCCTGAATTAACAGCGCATAAAGTAACAACAAGCAAAGCAACAACACATAAAGCAACCACTCATCAAACCACTGAAAGCATCGTTCCGAGCGCAGATTCAAATACGCATGTCGGTACTAGTCAATTAAATGCTCCTCTTAACAAGCCAGAGGAAGTGTCGATAGGAGCTGAGTATAATCAAGCTAATGCAGTTGTAACTGACAGTGAGAGTCGCGCAATTCAGTCTGCTATGCCTGCTACGGTAACAACTGAGTTGCAAACAAGCGTAGTGCCTCCTGAGTCTGAGAGCTTGATAAAGCCTGAGCTGACTAAAGTAACGAAGCCAACAGCCAAGCCTGCGTTACCTGTAAAAAATACATCGACGTCAGAGATGTTTACGCAACTGCTCGTAGAGTTAGATGAGATAGCGGTGCCACAACCAACTGGTGATGTTCAATATCAGCAAGCACGCAAAGTATTAGATCAGTTCGAGCAGCATATTGCCAAACAGAACAAACCTCGTCGCCAAGTTATATTTTTAGATAATCATATCGCAGCAAAAAACAAAGCGCTGCTAATACTGCAAGCGGCTGCTGAAGATGGTAATACAGCGGCTATGCTACGTTTGGCCATGTATGAATTGTTAGGTGAAGGTTTGACAGCGGACAGTGACAATCAAAAAAAATCTGGCGTAGAGTGGGTCAATCAAGCCGCCAGCAAAAACGACAGCCGTGCTCAGCGTCTACTCAGTAAAATGTACTACCAAGGAGTAGGGGTATCTCAAGATATAGATAGCGGTAAATACTGGTTAGAGCAGGCAGCGGATAATGGTCATGCAGAAGCGGCCAATCTGGTTCAGCAATGGCAGCAAGCAGAAGTGCTGCTGACCACACAGAAGCAAGAGCAGCATAGCACCAAGCGTTATCAGATTTTAATTGGCGCAATCATCGCAGTCGCTTTATTGATAATAGTCATTATCTAAAAATCATTATCTAATAACTATTTACTCAGTGACTTTTTAAAAGCTTATTGTTACAGCTTAAATTCAGGTAGAATTGGCGCGCTTTACCTTTACCCTTTTATTGTTTGATTCATAACTAATTTGGGCTGTTCCATGCCATCATCTAATACCCCGTCTGACCACTCTGCAAATCCAATTGGCCCTGTATCATCGCCTAATCGTGCGGTACACGAGACACCTTTATATTATCAGTCTCTTATTGGGCTGCTAAAGCCATTATATCGTCTGCAAGTATGGCGTCGATCTCATAAAAACGACAATTACCAGCAGGAAATCGATCAGCGTTTTGGCAAGCAGTATCCACCGCGTCCAGTGGTCCATGCTAATATCGATAAAGGAGTGATTTGGTGCCACGCAGTCTCATTAGGTGAGACCAATACGGTCGCGCCTTTATTAGATATGTTATTGGCTAATGGCTATCAGATATGGTTGACCAATACGACTCAGACAGGTTTTGCCCGTGGTGCTAGTCGCTTTGCAGAAAAGATAGCTCAGGGTCAGATGAGTCACAGCTATGTGCCAGTCGACAGCCCTGCTGTGATCGAGACTTTCTTAACGCATGTGCAGCCGATCGCTGCACTGTTTGTAGAAACAGAGCTGTGGGCAAATATCTTGACCAAGTTATCCCAGCACCGTATTCCAAGTATTCTAGTCAATGGTCGATTATCTGCTTCTTCTTTTCAGAGCTATCAAAAAATTGGTGCAGTCAGCGCCAGTATGATGAAAAACCTCTCCTTAATTATTGCGCAAGACAGCGACTCTGCTAAACGCTTTCGGCAGTTAGGGGCTAGTAGCGCCCAAATTCGCGTGGCAGGCTCATTAAAGTGGGTAATCAATGCGTCCAAAACTGATGACCAAGCGGTAGAAGATAACCGTATTTATAGTAAGAAAGCTGATCTGCGAGCAGATTTTGGTATAGCAGATCGTCCTGTGTGGGTAGCTGCGAGTACTCATGATGGCGAAGAGGCAGCAGCGTTGTCATTGCAGCAGCAACTACTGTCTCAAGCCACATTAGCAGATACATTGCTTGTTATTGTCCCTAGACATCCTGAGCGTTTTGACGCAGTAGCAGAACTCATTCAGAAAACTGGGTTAAATATGGCTCGGCGCAGTGATGGAGACGTGATTGATGCAGATACGCAAGTCTATCTAGCAGACAGCATGGGTGAGATGATGACTTGGTATACATTGGCAAATGTAGCGTTTGTGGGTGGCTCGCTGGTAGATATTGGTGGGCATAATCCAGTAGAGCCTGCAAGTGTGGCCACGCCTGTACTGATGGGGCGTTATACTCAGTCTTGCCAAAGCGTGATAGACAAATTGGCTAGCGTAGGCGCTTTATATCAGCCAAGTAATGATTTTTATTGTCAAATCGAGTCAAATCGCGCAAGTAGTACAGATGCACAGATAGTCAGTGATGATCAGTTAAAGGCGAACAAAAAAACTTCTCGTAAGAAAACAGCTTATAACCGTGAAGACGCTGTGAGTATCTATACGCAGTTGGCGACTTGGCTGAGCAATTTGTCATTGGCCGTGCAGGCAGGGCAAGCTGGCGAGCAAATGACAATACAGCAGCAAGCAGTATTGACCCGTCAATTTACGATGATTGAAGACGCTATCGATATGTCTTCTAACCAAGATAATTTATGAACTGTATATTATTGCCCGCTGAAAATTTCTCAGCAAACGCAGCAAAAATCGATGCCTTGTCTCAAGTCAGCCATGTGACTAAAGTGCTGGGCGCAAAAGTTGGTGATACGCTTAAGATTGGCCAAATAGGCGGTAACCTTGGTACGGCTGTTATCGAAGATATTACCTCTGACAGCATTCAGCTAGGTAACGTCCAGCTGAATACTGTGCCGCCTGCCAAATTGGATCTGACTGTTATTTTAGCGTTACCGCGTCCTAAAGTGCTACGGCGATTGATCATGGATATGACGGCGCTTGGTGTACGCGATATCATTCTTATAAATAGTTACCGTACTCAAAAAAGCTATTGGCAAAGTCCAATGCTTGAGCGGTTAGACGAGTTTGTATTAGAAGGCCTACAGCAAAGCATCGATACGATTGTTCCTAGTATTACGCTACAAAAACGTTTTAAGCCATTTGTTGAAGACACACTGGCAAGCCTAATGAGCAATCGAGCGATTGTCGCGCATCCTTATAGTCAGCAGTCTTTTTCTGAGTTTTTACAACAGCAACCATCACGACAGCTACCAAATCTAGTCTGCATAGGTGCTGAAGGTGGCTGGATCGACTATGAGATAGAGCTACTGTCAGCACAAGGCTGCACACCTGTACATATAGGCTCTCGTATCTTACGTACAGAAGCTGCAGTCAATGCGATTTTAGGGCAATGGTTGCTTTAGATGGACACTAAAACGCGTCGCTAGACCAAACTATTGAAAGAACTGGGCCGCTAAAAATAGCTCTTAAAAATCAATGCTAAAGACTCATCACAGGTATATTTGCCAGTTAAACAAATGTATTGATAATTAATCTCACTTCCATTAGTATGTTGCTTTGATATATTATGGCCTGATTACTGCTAGCGCTTAGCAAGTCATCGTTATAATCACTGTTATTTTGTCTCACTATACATCTTACTTTTTTATAGCATTACTATGGGGAAAACCATGTCATTGAACGCTATCAGCGCTAATCTAACCTCTACGAAGCTTATCCTACCTGCAGCCGTATTTGGCATGATGTTGGGTCTAGCAGGTTGTAGTAATTCTTCAACCACAGAAGAGAGCGTAGAAGTAGAGTCAACAGAAACAGGTGCTGAGCAGCAAGCAGCAACTGACGAAGCTACGACTGCTGATAGTCAGACGATTACTATCTACTCATCACGTAATGAGCAGCTGATTAAGCCATTGCTAGATCGCTATACTGAGCAAACAGGCGTAAAAGTTGAGTTGGTCACGGACAAAACAGGTCCACTCATGGCGCGTTTGCAAGCGGAAGGTCAGAATACTCCAGCTGATATGCTATTGACCGTTGATGCTGGTAACTTATGGCAAGCTGCAGAGCAAGGCCTATTGCAGCCAGTATCATCTACTGTGTTAGAAGCTAACGTCCCTGCAAAATACCGTGATCCAAAAGGTCAGTGGACAGGTCTGTCACTACGTGCACGTACTATCTTCTATGACCCAAGCAAAGTCACTGCTGACCAGTTGTCTACTTATGCAGATTTGGCCGATCCAAAATGGAAAGGCAAACTATGCTTACGTACCTCTAAAAAGGTTTATAACCAATCGCTTGTCGCTAGCATGATGGAGCATTTGGGACCAGAAAAAACAGAAGAAGTAATTCGCGGTTGGGTTGATAACCTAGCGACTGATGTGTTCAGTGATGACACTAGTATGCTAGAAGCTATCGCTGCTGGTCAGTGTGAAGTCGGTATCGCCAATAGTTACTACTATGGTCGTCTATTGGACGAAAAACCAAACTTCCCTGTGAAGATATTCTGGGCAAACCAAGATACTACTGGTACGCACGTAAACATCTCAGGCGCTGGCGTGGTTGCAGGTTCGGACAATCCAGATGGTACGCTTAAGCTGATAGAATGGTTGTCATCTGACGAGGCACAAGGTCTCTATGCCAGCTCTGACAAAGAATTCCCAGTAAAAGTAGGTATCGACGAGTCAGACATGCTCAGATCATGGGGTGAGTTCAAAAAAGACGATATCAATGTACAGAAATTCGGTGAACTACAAACTCAAGCTATCCAAATGATGGACAAAGCGGGTTATAAATAAGGGATCGCCAGTAATAGTGATACCAATCTTGAAATCATAACTTTTAGACAATAGTTCTCAAAACAGTAGCTTTTAAACAACAGCTTTTAAAGAATAGGTTCAAAGGTTAGTCGTTATAGATGAGCTATTCAGATAATGACGATTTTGAGGTTGGTATAAGCTTACAAGGTCTCTATACGTATGACACGGTAATGATAATATGATCACAACGCCAGATGCGTCTGTTAGTCAAAATGATACTGTCAATAACGGTGTTAACGACCAGCAGACTGTCAGCCAAGACCACGTCCTTCGTAAACGTATTATCTCGAAATCAGTCTTAGGGCTGATTTCGTTGTTTATGCTAGTACCGATTTTAATCGTGCTGCTGTCGTGGACACAGCCAGTGGCAGAGATTTGGACACACATGGCAGATTATGTACTGCCGCAAGTGCTTAAAAACACGGCGATTTTATTGCTTATGGTGACTGTCGTTTCAGGCACTATTGGTACTGCTTTGGCTTGGGTCACTAGTATGTATCGTTTCCCTGGTCAGCGTTTTTTTTCGTGGGCATTGATGTTGCCACTTGCCATCCCTGCTTATGTGT
Organism: Psychrobacter sp. APC 3279; assembly: GCF_030407795.1. Classification (NCBI taxonomy): domain Bacteria; kingdom Pseudomonadati; phylum Pseudomonadota; class Gammaproteobacteria; order Moraxellales; family Moraxellaceae; genus Psychrobacter; species Psychrobacter sp. APC 3279. The sequence continues at coordinate 23,862 of NZ_JASDCR010000027.1, forward strand.
TGGCATTTGTCACTATCGGGATTGTTGATTTTAGTGGGCCGCTACAGACAGCTTTACGCGATTCTGGTATCAGTACTGCTATACCGTCGATAAGGAATGTATGGGGCGCAGGCTTGGTATTATCGCTAGCGTTTTACCCTTATGTATATTTGCTCGCGCGTCAGGCATTTTTGTCGCAAGGCAGGCGAGCGATAGAAGCGGGGCAAATGCTTGGTTTGAGTCGTAGCCATGTATTTTTTCGTCTGGCGCTACCGCAAGCACTGCCTTGGATTATAGGTGGCTTATTGCTAGCTAGTATGGAAACCTTAGCGGATTTTGGTGCAGTATCGGTATTCAATGTTGATACTTTTACTACCGCCATTTATAAAGCATGGTTTGGTTTTTTTAGTTTGACCACAGCGGCTCAGCTAGCAGCCTTGCTCATTGGTGTGATATTTATTGTGGTATTGTTTGAGCAGTATTGGCAAGCGAAGCGTGGTAGTTCACTTACCCAAGGTAGCAGCCAACGCTTTGACGCCAGTAAACCTGCTAAGCTGGCCATGACACTGCTGTGTACGCTCATCTTTTTAGTTGCCTTTTTAATTCCTTTTTTACAGCTTATCTATTGGACAGCACTGAATTTTCGCCAAGATTTTGATGCGCGTTACATTGATTTTGTCACTAACAGCCTCATGATTGCTAGTATGACCACGCTGTTTATTGCCTTTTTGGCGATTATCATTGCGTGGATCAAACGGCAGTATCCTGATAAATCGACTAAGCTAATGACCACTTTAGCCAATTTAGGCTATGTCGTACCGGGGACTGTGTTGGCGGTAGGGATATTTATACCTATTGCGTGGCTTGATAATCATATGATTGCTTTTGGTATCACCTCACAGCAAGTGCTTTCTGGCAGTGTCATTGTTATGCTAATGGCGTTATCGACGCGTTTTATGACGGTGAGTTTTCAGCCAGTTGACAGACAATTGCAGCGATTGACAGTCAATCAAGAAGCTGCTGCAAAATTACTGAGCGACAGTCCTTATCAGCGCTGGCGTCATGTGATGCTGCCTGTGCTTAGCCCTGGCGTATTGACTGCATTATTGATGGGCTTTGTCGAAGTGATGAAAGAGATGCCCATTACGCTGATGACACGGCGTCAAGGCTGGGATACGCTTGCAGTACGAGTGTTTGAAATGACGAGCGAAGGTATGTGGGGACGAGCCGCATTACCGAGTTTGCTAATCGTGCTGGTTGGTTTGCTCCCTGTTTGGATATTACTGCGTCAAAGTGACAAACACAGTTAGTAACAACAAAGCTAATAGCAATAATTTGACATAAGTTTAACAGCACACTCGTAGTGTCAGCTATATTATAATTTGCTCTATTTTATCGATGGTTTTACTTACTAATAGCGAACTGGTACCGTCTATGTACACTGATTCAATGAACGACTCCACAAATTCTAAGTCAGAAAAGGCTCGGGCTAGTCATATGCCTGTAGCAAAGTCACCACTGTCACAAAATAGAATCAATCCAGTTCAGCCGAATAAAACTGTAGAACAAAGCAATACCTCACAACAAAATACTGAGAAATATATCGCGACAGATCCTTATTTTAGTGTGCAAAATCTCATCGTAGGCTATGACGATACTATTGTTGTCAATGGTCTATCATTGATGCTGGAGCAAGGCGAGATTGGTTGCTTCTTAGGTTATAGCGGCTGCGGGAAGACAACAGCGCTTCGAGCAATCGCGGGACTGGAGCAAAGTCGCGGCGGCACTATCTACCTAAACAATCAACGCCTAACTGAAAAGACAGCTCGCCAATCATTTGCAGTTGCACCAGCCAAGCGTGGCATGGGCATGGTGTTTCAAGACTATGCTCTGTTTGGTCATTTAAGCGTGGCAAAAAACATCGCCTTTGGTCTTAATAAATGGTCAGCTGCTGACAAAAAAGCTCGAGTGGCTGAGATGCTAAGCTTAGTTGAATTGACTGAGCATGCGGATAAACGTCCTAATGAGCTATCTGGTGGTCAGCAGCAGCGTGTGGCTCTTGCAAGAGCGCTCGCCCCAAAACCAAAACTACTATTACTTGATGAACCGTTCTCTAATCTAGATGTGGTACTGCGTGAGTCATTGGCAATGAATGTCCGTGATATTCTCAAACGTACTAATACCACAGCGATTTTGGTCACTCATGATCAAAATGAAGCGTTCGCGCTAGCGGATAAAGTAGGGGTCATGGACAAGGGCAGATTGGTACAGTGGGCCAGACCAAGCGAGCTGTATCATGAGCCTGTCAGTCCTTTTGTCGCTGAGTTCGTAGGCGAAGGCGCCATGATCGATGGCATTATCAATGATGGACATGTCAAGACGGCACTAGGTAATATTTATCGCCGCATGGAAGTCTATGATGAATCGGGTCAGCCGCAGTATTGTGCATATGATTATCCAAATGGTACGCCAATCAAAGTACTCGTGCGCCCTGATGATATCATTCATGATGATGACAGTACGCAGACAGCTTTGGTTATCGGACGTGTGTTTCGCGGTGCCAACTATTTGTACCGTCTGCAGTTAGACGACGGACAGACTGTCTTATCATTGGTTGCGAGCCATCATAACCATGCAATCGGCTCGCATATTGGCATTCTGCCTTTGTTAGAGCATGTCGTAGTCTTCGATGAAAAAGACATCAATGCCACTACTTGGTCAGAATACGATAGATCATCGAGAATGGATGAAGAGGTTTAGCCATCTTTACAATTATTGAGCTGTTGTCTCAATTTACCGTTTAGCCAAAATGTGTAAGTAACGGCCAAGCCATTTGTACGGCTCTAATTGTGAGTAGCGTAACTCCATTCTGATCACTGCATCTGGGTCGTTGTGACCGCCACGTTTGAGCGGTGCATAATCATGAAACACTCGTAGACCACTGCTACGTACCGTCTGATAATCATGCGCTTTGAGCCAAGACTCAACTTCTTCTTTGGCCACGGGATGGTTGGGGGTTAGACTTTTCTTATTGTCTGCCTTATAGTTTGTATTATCGAGTAGATTAAAATTTCCCATGATAAGGTTACGATAATCAAAGCTTGCAGGATTATAGAAACAGACGGATAGCGCGCCACCATCTATTAAGTGCTTATCAAAAAAGTCCATGACCGCCGATGGTTCTGCCAACCATTCAAGTAGCGCGTGCGACATAATCAAATCAAACTTCTCTGTCTGGGCCAGTTTTTCCTCAAGCGCTTGATAAGGGCAAACATACCAAGTGATGTCTAGCTTTTTATCAACTTTTTCTGCGCTCGCTTTTGCCTTCTCAAGCATATTCGCTGATATGTCATTGATGACTACGCTATGACCTTGAGCAGCAAGTTCTATCGCAATTTGCGCAAGCCCTGCACCCACATCCAAGATACGTAAAGGTCGCCCAAGCGCCTCACTCATCTGTGAACTATATTCAAAAATATCACGGCGTAGTACAGCTAATCGAATCTCGCCTTTTAAACCACCATAGACCTTCTTTTCGAAATGATCGGCAATGGCATCGAAGCTACGATCAGTCCGTGTTTCTTCTGCTGGTATAGAAAGGTTTGAGTCAGGCTGGCTATCTTGATGTTTAATTGTCATAGGTATTTAGATCAATAATTAAGAGGGTCAAATTAATAAAACTATTCAGTATTAACTAGCGTTTCAGGCGTCTGTTAATTACCCATTTAAAAACGACCTTCGCTAATATAATAACGACAAATACCACGATAACAAACACCCACATACCGTTGCCTTGTAGATTCTCTTGATAGGCTTTTGACAAGTATGCTGATAAAGCCATAGCGACTAAAAGTGCTCCCCAACGGACATATGGGACAGCGCGATTGTTATGGTTAGGAAAGCTAGCAACATAATCGCTCGAAAAGCTGTATAGCACCATTGCTAAAATCCAAACAATTGCAAGAATGATATCCATAATAAAAGTAGCCTGTTAGGTCGTTATGTAAGTGCTATAAAAGATGAGGTAGTGTAGCGTTTAGAAATTTTTTGTCCAGTATCACTAAAAAAATAGCTGCATCAAAGTGGTTTAAATCATAATGTGCTCATTAAAATAATGTGATTTTGAAAGCTATTAGCTCATGGCAAAGCATTATGGTTATGAAAACAATATGACCATAAAAACAATCAGTTCACGTCAGAGCCTCAGTTCACTTCAAAGATAGTTGTAAGTGTTGTTGTATTGGCTAAATATTCTAAGCATCCTAGTTGTTTGGTCAATAGAGCTTATATGCAAACCACGTATGAGCTCTATGCTCAAGATTTTAGCGTTAAATTAAATGTCATGTTGAGTTGTAGATAGAAATATAAGTATCCACTCAGTTAGTCAAAATAAATCTTGTAGAGCTGTGGCTAATGAGTATAGTATTTTTCTATTTAATATCCATCAGATACGGAGAATAAATAATGAAATCAATCACCACAGCACTATTAGCTCTAGTATTTGCCTTCACATCTATCAATCAAGCCCAAGCTCGCAACACGCTTTGTTCAGGTAAAATGGGCGGCGTATCACATTGCTCGGCAGAGGGTAAGTTCGTTTGTAAAAATGGCAAAATCAGCCAATCGAAAAAAACCTGCCATTAGAATAAATTTAGTGTGTATCGGTAATTCAAAATACTACTGTGAATGAACCGTCTAGCTTGATTTTAATGGTACTCAGAACCCCCTAAATCAGCAAATTTGTGCTAAAATAGCTTCTTTAATTAAACATTGTTTTTAACAAAAACCGTATCACAATTTTCCTATTGTTTTGCACGTGTAGCAGTGTTTTTTATGGTGTGTATTTTGGTCATGACTGCCCATTTATGTGGCAATATTTTTATATGATCTATGGGAGCCATAAGCGATGTGTCAACGTTAGAAAAAAAATGTGAGTGAAGGAGTGTATATGAGCGAATCGGTCAGTCCTATTGGCATCGTAGATGAACTAAAGCAGTCGTATTTGGATTATGCGATGAGCGTGATCGTCTCGCGTGCGCTGCCTGATGTGCGTGATGGGTTCAAACCTGTACACCGCCGCGTGATGTATGCCATGCACGTGCTATCAAACGATTATAATAAGCCGTACAAAAAATCAGCACGTGTGGTCGGTGATGTTATCGGTAAGTACCATCCACACGGCGATAGTGCTGTCTATGATGCCATCGTACGTATGGCGCAGGATTTCAGCTTGCGCTACCCAATGGTTGATGGTCAAGGTAACTTTGGCTCGATCGATGATGATCCTCCGGCAGCGATGCGTTATACCGAAGTACGTATGACCAAACTGACCCACCAAATGCTCGCTGATTTGGACAAAGACACGGTCGATTGGGAAGACAACTATGACGGCTCTGAGCGCATGCCAAGCGTGATGCCAGCGCGTATTCCTAACCTATTGGTCAATGGCGCGACGGGTATTGCCGTTGGTATGGCGACCAATATGGCTCCGCATAATTTGACCGAAGTGATTAATGCCTGCCTGGCCTATGCTGAAAACCCACAAGTTTCAGCTGAAGAGCTGATGTCGCATATCTCAGGTCCTGATTTTCCTACGGGCGGTATTATCTATGGTCGCGCGGGCATTTTAGATGCTTATCGTACGGGTAAAGGCCGTTTGCATATCCGTGGTCGCTATCATATCGAGCCGATGAGCAATACTGGGGTCAACCGCGATCGTGAGCGTATTGTATTTACCGAAGTACCTTATCAGGCTAACAAAGCCAAGCTGATCGAGCGTATCGCAGAGCTTGTCCGTGATAAAAAAATCGAAGGCATTAGCGAGATTCGTGATGAGTCTGATAAAGACGGTATGCGTATCGCTATTGACTTGCGTCGCGGTGAGACCGCTGAAGTTATTGTTAATAACCTATTTCTACAAACGCCACTAGAGTCTAGCTTTAGTATCAATATGGTGGCGCTAGATAATGGTCAGCCAAAACTATTGACCTTGCGCCAGCTTATCGCTGCATTTGTTCGCCATCGTCAAGAGGTAGTGACACGCCGTACGATTTATGAGTTGAACAAAGCCCGCGTTCGTGGTCATTTGCTAGAAGGTCTAACGGTCGCTCTAGCCAATATCGATGAGATTATTGCGACGATTAAAGCGTCAGCAAACCGTGGATTGGCTCGTGAGAGTCTATTAAATAATACATGGGGTTCAGGTAGCGTCGTTGCGATGCTCACAGCTGCTGGTAGTCAATCAGTACGTCCTGAGTTTATCGATGGCGAAGATCCTAAAGCGCCGTTTGGTCTGATCGAAGGCGAAGAGCGCTATCGCTTGTCACTTGAGCAGGTCAATGCGATTTTAGATATGCAATTGCATCGTCTGACTGGCCTTGAGCAAGATAAATTGACCGAAGAATACCAAGACCTATTGCGTGAAATTGCGCATTTAGAGTCTATTCTTGGCGATTTTGATAAGCTGATGGCTATTATCTCTAATGAGATGATCGAGATTCGTGATAACTTTGGTGATGAGCGCCGTACCGATATCATCGATTCACGTATGGACTTTAGTCGCGAAGACCTTATCCCTGAGCAAACGGTCGTCATGACGGTATCGCGTACTGGCTACGCCAAAACTCAGCCGATTGATGATTATGTCGCACAAAAACGTGGCGGTAAAGGTAAGTCTGCCACAGCAATGAAAGAAGATGATGTAATCGATCATTTAGTCGTGACTTCAACGCATTCTACGGTACTGTGTTTCACTGATAGTGGACGTGTCTTTAGCTTACGCGGGTTTGAAGTGCCGATTGCCAGTCGCGGTGCTCGCGGTCGTCCATTGGTTAATCTAATTGGTCTAAATAGCGACGAAACCGTTACGACCATACTACCAATTCCAAAAATCGTAGAAGATACATCAGTAGTAAGTGAAGTATCAGAAGTAAGCAATGATGACGATTCGGTAGAAGATAGCAACCAAGCAGAGCCGCCTTTTGTATTCTTTGCTACGGCCAACGGTACAGTGAAGCGGGTAGAGTTGAAGCAGTTTGCCAATATCAGATCGAACGGTTTGATTGCAGTTGGATTAGAAGACGGTGATAAATTGGTCAGCGCTCGTATTACTAATGGCAGCCAAGAAGTGATGTTGTTCGCTTCAAGTGGTAAAGCGATTCGTTTTGATGAGAATGATGCACGTGCGATGGGTCGTACGGCAAAAGGCGTCCGCGGTATGCGTCTGGCTACTGATGAATTTATCAAATCATTAGTCGTTATCGAAGATGATGTACGTGAAATCCTGATTGCTTGTGAAAATGGCTTTGGTAAACGTACCTTCATCGATGAGTTCAATACGCAAAATCGTGGCGGTGGCGGTGTGATCGCTATCAAGACCAGTGAGCGTAACGGCGCACTAGTACGAGCGACCAAGGTTGACTCTACCGATGATATTATTCTAATCTCTGATAAAGGGACGTTGGTTCGTACTCCAGTTGAGCATGTCGCGAGCTCTGGTCGTAATACGCAAGGCGTAACATTGATTCGTCTGTCAAAAGATGAAAAACTGGTTGCCATGGCGCGTGTTGAGCACGAAGAGAGCGATGATGAGCTTATCGATGCCATGAGAGAAGACGGTACGTTTGAGGTAGAGGGTCAGGAGCAGATAGATATTGATGCGACAACTGACAATGCTGCAACTACTGACGTCGATGATGTGATTGATATTGCAAACGATCATAAACCAAATGACAATCTATAATAGACTAACTATGCATAAGACGATGACGAGTAATAGTCTTGGTAATTAGCTTTTGAGTCTAGTCTCTTAGCATTTTTCTAGAAAAAAGCCTCTGACGTTATCGTCGGAGGCTTTTGTTTTTTAATTCTCATTTTTTCAATACTGTAAATAAGGTTCTATTTTTTAAGGCTGTTGTTATGCTTACGACCAATCAAACTTTTCAGGGAACGGTTGCTTCGGTATCATCGAGCTTTTTATTCTCGATGATGTTTTTGTTTGGACTGTTTATGCTGCCCTTAACAGGAACGCAGGTAGCGTCATGGCGTGTGCTCATGATGTTACTCAGTTTGGTGATATTGGTCAGTTTGACTAAGCAGTGGCAACGTGTTTTTGATTATATAAAGACGCTAAAGACAGTCAAGGAATGGTTAATATTTATACTACCTGCACCAATCCTAGGTGGGCAGATTTGGTTGTTTATGTGGGCGCCGGTCAATGGGTTTGGTCTCGATGTCACGTTAGGCTATTTTTTATTGCCGCTAGTGATGATTGTGCTTGGTCGATTCTTTTACCATGAGTATATGAGCATCTTGCAGTGGGCTGCCGCGATATTTGCAGCGCTCGGCATCGGCTACGATATTGTTCAGTATGGATCAGTATCTTGGGTAACACTGTTTGTATGCCTGGGTTATCCGCCGTATTATCTGCTACGGCGCACCCTTTCTGTACCGCCCATTACAGGGTTATTGTTTGATTTGACGCTGTTGACACCAGTAGTGCTCATCGTGCTATATATGACGGGCGGTTTTGATGTTGCGGCGCAAGACATGAAGTTCTGGTATCTATTGCCGCTGCTTGGTGCTTTTAGTGCGCTTGCGATGTCGCTGACGATGATTGCCAGTAGCAAGTTGCCAGTATCACTGTTTGGGGCGCTAAGTTATATCGAGCCAATGCTATTATTTGTGTTGTCTATTACTGTTTTGAGTCAAAGCCTTGAAGAAGGTGGTTCGCTCTTTATGTATGGCATGATTACGCTTGCGCTACTGGTCATGATGGCTGATAGCGTAAAAGGCTACCTCGTTCGTCAGCGTAATGACCGCTTGCATGGCTATAGAGAGCTTCAGATTGGCGGCTTTCCACCGCGTCGTCATTTTATCAATCAGCGTATCGATGGCGTGCTAAAAGCCCATCGTTTTCGTAAGATTCGTCGTTACCAAAAGAAGATGGATAAGATACAGCAAAAAATCGAACAACTTGATGCAAAATAAGCACTTACCTGCATTAAATTTACTTAATTTAAAAGTTTAGACACTAGGGCGTGTCTTCAATTCATCTTACAATGAACGATAGTACACGCCAGATAAAGCATTGACTTAAAATTACGCGCTAACTTCTCATAGCGAGTGGCGATACTACGAAAGTGTTTAAGCCTTGCAAAC
>NZ_JASDCR010000028.1:0-29295 GCF_030407795.1 Psychrobacter sp. APC 3279
TTGCAATTGATCCCAAAGCGTATCTGTTAATGCTTTTCTTGCCATAACTTGTATTTCTCGCATCGACTCAATAGATGCGGTATTGTAACTATTATTTAGGGCTTATCCAATTGAAGACACGCCCTAGTTAGTTCGATTTTAGCCGCTACTGCTTGTTTGTCGATGGTGGGTCAAGCCAATGCTGCACCTAGTTTTGATAAGCATAATTCAGCTCAAGTACAGCAACAAAAACACAGCAGCAATAAAGCGAGTAATAACTATAAGCATGCCAAAGCTAAGGCAGCAAAGTCACATCACAAAGCGAACGTAGTGGCTGCTAAACACAAAGCAATAGCCAAAAATGTTCATGCTAAAAACAGCAATACTAAAAACAGCCACGACAGAAATAACCATGACCGTCGCTCGTAAAAATACAATCCTAGCATCTCAAAATAGTGCCTTAACTAGGCGCTATTTTTTTTGTTTTTATACAACACTATTGATCGTTACTCATTGAACAAGTGCTACTGACTGATAAATGTCATTAGCTTAGTTGCACCATTTTTACTGGGCTGAGTGAGTGTGACTTTACTACTCAAAACATCGCCTTTGGCATTGATTTTATAGCACTCTGAAGACGTACCTGCAGCATCAGAAGTCAAAAGTAGATTGCCTGAGGTTTCTATACAGAGCCGCGCCGTATTATTTGTATCTTGTGTGAGCGACCAGTCCTGCTTATAAGTGGCGGTTTTCTGACGCATACTGCTGTCAGCATATACGTTTTCAGTGATGAGCTGATTTGAGTCGCCTATAGTAGCCATTTTAGGGATACTAGTCGTTTGGTTAGCGATTGAATACTCACCCGTGCTATCCGTAAAACCATGGAACACCAATGGGTCTAGCGTAAAGTAATTAATAGCGACTGACTGATCCGTTATCTGCTGATTCACTGTGCTGATTGTGCTGACTTCTGCGCCTTGTACCATTTTATTATTAAAACGCATGCTGCCTTTAGGGGTGATTTGAATATCTGCGGCTACGCTTTGTCCGCCGACAGTAGCGACCAATTTTTCACTACGTTGTTTGGTATAGATATTGAGTAGGGCAGTCTCAACTGGGTATTGAGTGACGACTTTATCAGAGCTGTTATTTTGATTGGTATTACCTGTTGCCGTGCCGCCTATGCCAGTAGCGCAAGCACTCAATCCGAGTCCTGCTGAGATACATATTCCTAGTGTTTTCATTATTGTATCCTTTAGTTTATTTAAATAAATACTACCAATATCTACTATAATCCAATTTTTGGACAATGGCATCTGCCGAGTATCAGAGACCCTATTGTGATTACATTTTTGTACGGTATAGCAATGATGGTAAATATAGATATAAAGCTAGATTGAGCGCCACAGAAAATCTCAAAGCCTTTTCGTATAAGGATTTAGGAATAAAATTAAGCTGATAATAAAACAAATCATAATAGAGTACCTACTCATTTTATGAGTCACTCTCAGCCCATGGTACGAAATTTTTAGCTTGGTCAATTAATGTGTTATTTGACTAGGTATATAGTTAGTAGATTTATACAACACCCGGAATTAAGGCTAAACAGAAGTGTTTCAGACAGCAGTAGAGAATGAGTATAGACTGAAAGTCTTACTGTTAAACTGTCAAAAGATATTTAGAGAGGGATAGAACAAGATAGAAAAATGAGGGTTTACTTAAGCAGAATAAGATTGGCGGTGAAGGAGGGATTCGAACCCTCGATACGCTATGAACGTATACACACTTTCCAGGCGTGCGGTTTCAGCCACTCACCCACTTCACCGTTTTTTGAACGCCTAAGTATAGCGGATACCATTTAGAATGTCACGACTTGCGCGCTATCTTTCTTTATTGGCAAGCGCCTGCTAGGATAGCAAGTATGTCACGGCAAGTATAAATGGTTGAAAGTTGAATGATAAGTTTTAGTAGGCTTAAGTACGGATGTAAGAATAGTGCGCTGATGGCAGTCTTGCTTATCGCGACGGGTATTACCCAAGCGAACGCTGATGATCTGACCCAGTGTAGCCAGTCTTTTTATGGGGGTATTTATCCTGAATTTACCAATACCAAGCTAAAAAAAGACACACAAGCACTATGCATGGATGGCTTTGCGGTGATGTACTCAGGGGTATCGCGTACACCGCTATGGTCAGCAGAATATCTCGATCGCACACGTCTGCAACAAGCTAAACAGATCGATCGTGAAGATAGCTTTCACGAAGAGAGTAAACTGCCAAAGTCAGCACGAGCCTCATTATCTGATTATTCAGGCTCTGGCTATGATCGAGGGCATTTGGCACCCAATGCCAATATGGCCAATCGCAGCCAGCAGTATGATAGCTTTAGTTTAGCCAATATTGCCCCGCAGTCACCACGTAATAATCGCTATATTTGGCGTAATATTGAATCTGCCACTCGGTATTTAACGCAGCAATACGGTGAGGTGTATACCATCACGGGTGTGGCATTTACTGATAAAAAAACCAAGCAGCTCGCTAACCGTGTCCTTGTGCCTAGCCACTTCTTCAAAGCGGTATATATCCCAGCAACCAATCAAGCAGGCGTGTATTACGCACCAAATGATGAGTCAGAACGCATCGATGTGATCAGTATCGATGAGCTGACCACTGAGATTGGCATCGATGTATTACCTATGCTAGATAGTCAGTCCAAATCTCAAGCGTTTGATTTACCATTGAAGGCAGGTGAGAGCTCAGATACCCCTGAGGCACCTGTGGAGGAGCCTGAGTGGATGCTATTTGTCTGGGCTATTTTAGAATGGTTAATTGCACAGTTGCAAGCTTAAGCTGAAAGTAAGACCCAAAAATAGCCTCATTTCGAAAAAAATAAAATGTTACTGATAATAAGGATAATCAAATGATTGAGCCATTCGCCAACGACCATCAAAGCATGCAGATTGGTGATCTTGTCATTGAAAATCAAAAAGACAAGATTATTATATATGGTGATATTGATCTCACTTTTGACGAATTAGGATACGACCAAGCCCAACAGCTACATGAGCTGTCGGGGAAAATCGTACAAGCATTTGCAGATAAAAATCTATATAGTAAGAATGATGCTAAGTCAAAGGAAAATGATGACCAATTAGATAAAGATATCGACAATCCTTTCCTATAAGTCTTTGATATAGTTTTATTTTTATAGAAATAAGAAACTATAAAAAAATTACTAGGCAAAACCTAAAAATTGCTTATAATGAGTTAAGACATCGCTTGTGTCGCTTGAATCTTTAACCAAAAGCTTATAAGTTGTAATGGTAACTATCATTTAAAAAGGTCGAAACCGTAAAGCTCGTAATGAAAGGTTCTAGCAAAGGATAAGCATAGGACAACAGAAACATAACGTTTCGAGTAATCATTGTATGAAGGGAGTCAATCTATGAAATTATTTACAAAGACCACTTTAGCAGTTGCTGGTATTGGTATTGCTAGCATGGCATTCGCCGCTGACCCATTAGCCAACACTACTTGGCAGACATATGATGAAGGCAAGCCAAAAGGTACGGTAAAGATCACTGAGTCAAATGGTGTGTTGACCGGTACTCTTATTGCTACTAACTCAGCTAAAGGCAAAAAGCACGTTGGTACGACCATTATTAAAGGTCTAAAAGCTGACGGTGGTGGTAAATATAGTGGTGGTACGATTACTGACCCTGAAAAAGGCAAAGACTATCGTATGACTGCAAGCTTAAGCGGCAACACATTGAAGCTAAAAGGCTATATCGGACCATTCTCTCGTAGCCAAGAGTGGAAAAAGAAATAAACTAAAAAATTAGTTTTAGCGTAATACATAAAAATCCCGCGTTACCGAAAGGTCTCGCGGGATTTTTTACGTTTTAGATTTAAGCTTATGGCTTCAACAGGGGAGAACTTTAAACACTAAAATTATAAACGCCGATACTACAGTGGGTAGTATCAGCGCATTTAACATCAATCTTTAGCTTACTTGAAAGGAGCTTATCTTATAAATTCTGGGTAAGCTTCCATACCACATTCTGCAATATCAGCACCTTCGTACTCGTCTTCTTCAGAGATACGTAGACCGATAACCAGCTTGATGATAGACCAAACCACTAGGCTGGCAATGAATACCCAAGCAAAGATGGTTGCAGCACCCACAATCTGACCGATAAAGGTAGATGCTGGGTTAGTGATAGGTACGATTAGTAGACCGAATAGACCGACCACACCGTGAACTGAGATTGCACCAACTGGATCATCAATTTTAATTTTGTCTAAAGCTAAGATTGATAACACTACAATGATACCGGCGATAAGACCAAAGATAGTGGCTTGTAGTGCAGAAGGGGTTGAAGGCTCAGCAGTAATGGCTACTAGACCAGCTAGTGCACCGTTTAGGAGCATAGTTAGATCGGCTTTACCAAAGATGACGCGTGCTAGTAATAAAGCACCCACTGCGCCACCAGCTGCCGCTGCATTAGTATTTAGGAACACCATCGCAACAGAGTTAGCGCTAGCGATATCGCCTAATTTAAGCACTGAACCACCGTTGAAACCGAACCAACCCATCCACAAGATTAGTGTACCGAGTGCAGCCAATGGTAGGTTAGCACCAGGGATAGCACGTATCTCGCCGTTAGGGCCATATTTACCTTTACGTGAACCTAAGAGTAATACACCTGCTAGAGCTGCTGCAGCACCTGCCATATGTACAATACCAGAGCCTGCAAAGTCAGAGAAGCCCATGTCGCCTAGGTTGAATAGACCAAAGACATCGTTGCCGCCCCATGTCCAGCTACCTTCTAGTGGGTAGATAACACCAGTCATGACCACAGCGAATAATAAGAATGACCACAGTTTCATGCGCTCAGCAACCGCACCTGATACGATTGACATACAGGTCGCTACAAAGACTACTTGGAAGAAAAAGTCTGATGCGGCAGAGTAGACAGAGTCGCCACCGAAGCCATTTTCAGCAGAGGCTGCTAGGGCGTCTTCTACTAACGTATCACCGCCTGCAATTCCGCTTAAGAATAGATCGCCACCATACATAATCGCATAGCCACATACCATATACATGATACTAGCCGTTGCAAATAGGGCAATGTTTTTGGTTAAGATTTCGACTGTGTTTTTTGATCGGACCAGTCCGGCCTCTAACATAGTGAAGCCTGCTGCCATCCACATGACCAACGCACCACATATCAAAAAGTAAAACGTATCAAGCGCATATTGGAGCTCAAAGATTTGACTTTCCATTTAAATTCCCCCTTGAATTTATAATATAGATATCGGCATTACCGATAGATAAAATGCTGTAAGAGTCTGTACCTATAAGTTTATGCCCGTAGGTAGGTCTTCAAATTTAGATAGCGTCAGGTCCCGTTTCACCCGTACGGATGCGGATAACTTGCTCAAGTGCAGTGACGAAAATCTTGCCATCACCAATCTTACCAGTGCTAGCGATACGAGTGATTGCCTCGATAGCAGGCTCAACCATCTCGTCGATCACAGCGACTTCGACTTTTACTTTAGGTAAAAAGTCCACCACGTATTCTGCGCCGCGATAGAGCTCTGTATGACCTTTTTGACGACCGAAACCTTTGACTTCAGTGACAGTGACACCTTTAACACCGATGTCGGAAAGCGCTTCACGCACGTCGTCGAGCTTAAACGGTTTTAAGATCGCAGTGATTAGCTTCATAAAAAATTCCTTATTTGTGTGATGCCGCAGATTGATAGAAGTACTATGGTGCATCATCATATCTCTGCCTTGCTTACTGTAAGTTATTCAAGAACTGTGCCAACCTACTCAAGGGGGGAGGTAGAACTGGCGTGTTCATTAAAAAGTAATGACAGTAGTAACATAGAGTATGGGCTACGATGCAACGATTAGAGCCATCGCTACAAGCATAATAAAGGTGAATCAATCTTTAGCGTTTGGTTAACGAAAACTTTATTATAACCAACTTTTTGAGTGCTTGGGGAGGCTATCCCTTTATTTCATGTGACGATTTGCTAACTTGAGTTTGGTCGTTAGCTTGGCCTTTTTATGCAAGTGTATCAAAGATGAATGGCGAGAAGGTAGAGAGAAAGTAGAGGTAAGCGGCAGAGCCTAACATAGTAGTCAGACCCCTGCGCTTAGGTAGATAAAGGGGTTGGGCGTGTTTATATATACGTCGTTATGCTTTAGGAAAGAGTAGATAAGGGGTTTTTGTACTGACTAATAGCTTTTTTGTGTCGCTACCTTGTAGTAATTCGCGTAGACGAGATTGGCCAAAAGCCCCTGTCATAAGCAAACCGATATCATGCTGATTTTGATAGTAGTTCAAAGCTGCAGCTACATCACGGCAGTCCAGCAATGTCTTTTTGGATTTGATGCCAGCCTGTTTGAGCTTGGCGTAGGCTTCACGCAACGCATCACAGTTATCAGAAGTTTCCTTGCCAACCATCACAATATGAACCGTTAGTGCACGCACCAGTGGCGTTTTACACAGCCAATTTAGTAGTTTATGGCACGTTGGACTGTTATCAAACGCAAATAAAGCGGTAGTAGGGGGCAAAAATGGTGCATGTGTCACCAAAATGGGGCAGTGACTGACTCGAATGAGTTGGCTCAGTGTTGATTTGCAGGTGACATGATGACCTATAACGATCAATTGTGCTTGGTCATCGACGTAATCAATGCTCTGATTGAGGTTCTCATGACGATGTAGTGTATATGTCTTTAGCTTATGACGTTGCTGCTCACAATACGAGGTCGCTTGAGATAATAGCAATCGGCCCTGTGCCTTTAGTTCACAGTTGCTCAGATGCTCTTTGGATGTGAACTGTTCGAGCAAAGCGTTTTCGTCATCAATATTGAGGCAACCAGAATAATTAATAGCGGCTTTTTGCTGTAAACTTGGCATCGAGTGCAATAAGCCAACAGGCGCGCGCAGGCGAATAGAAGCCCACATACTGGCCTCTAGTACCGCTTGAACATGATCAGGACAGTCCAAGCAAGCAATCACACTATCTGGTTTTAAATTACTCATAAAACGACCACATCATTTTAGTAATAAAAATCTGCTATCTCAGTTTAGGGTTGGCGTATAAAAAATAAATCCAACCCTTTTACCAATATAACTATCTATTAATATCCGATACATTAGCCATAGACTAATAAAATAGCCACATGGCAACCGCGTAGATTAGCTTAGCAGTTTCGCTTAGTCTAACAAGCCAATATCTCGGCGGTCATGAACAGAGAAGCGATCAATCAGTGTTCGACTCGCATTGTTGAGTCCTACCACTTTGACATCAATACCTTCACGTTGCAAGCGCATCACTAGCTTGTCTAAGGTATCAACAGCGCTGACATCCCAAAAATGTGCTTGGCTTACATCAATCTGAATACTATCTACAGCCTCTTTGGTATCGAAACTATGCAAGAACTGAGTGGTCGAGGCAAAGAATACCTGCCCTTGAACATAATAATAACGGGTGTTGCTGCTGTCATCATATTCACTAAAGATAGTTAAGAACTGACCAATTTTATTAGCAAATGCTAAAGCAGATAGCAAGACACCTACGCCGACACCGTAAGCCAAGTTGTGAGTAAAGACGGTAGTCAATACAGTCGCTAGCATAACGATATTGAACGACATTGGATGCGTCTTAAACTCGCGAATAGACTGCCAGTTAAACGTGCCAATCGATACCATAATCATCACTGCAACCAAGGCTGCCATTGGAATTTGACTGACCCATTCACTTAAGAACACGACCATGATCAGAAGAACAACACCAGCCATCAAAGTAGATAGACGTGTACGACCACCCGATTTGACGTTGATCATTGATTGGCCAATCATCGCACAGCCTGCCATACCACCAAAGAAACCTGACACAACGTTGGCCATACCTTGACCACGACACTCTTTGTTTTTATCACTTGGTGTATCGGTCAATTCATCGACGATCGTCGCTGTCATCATAGACTCTAAAAGACCGACGATGGCAAGCGCGATAGAATAGGGCGCAATAATCAGCAAGGTATTTAGGTTTAATGGAATGTCAGGCAACAAAAATACTGGCAATGAATCTGGCAAATCACCCATGCTGCCAACGTTGCGAATGTCGAGATTCATATACATTGCAACAGCGGTCAAACCTACAATACAAATAAGCGGTGAAGGAACGATGCGACCGATTTTAGGGATAAGTGGAAACAGATAAATAATCGCCAAACCAGCTGCCGTCATGATGTAAACAGTCATGCCGACACGCTCAGTCATTGGGTTCAGTTCTGGTAATTGCGCGGCAAAAATTAATATTGCTAGAGCGTTGACGAAACCGATAACCACTGAGCGAGAGACAAAGCGCATTAGATTACCAAGCTTTAGAATGCCCATCACGACCTGAATGGCACCGCAAAGCAAAGTTGCGGCAAGCAAATATTGCAGACCATGGTCAGCAACCAAGTCGACCATGACCAGTGCCATAGCGCCAGTCGCTGCCGAAATCATACCTGGACGACCACCGACAAAACTGATCACTACCGCGATACAAAATGAGGCATATAAGCCAACCTTTGGATCAACACCAGCGATAATAGAAAAGGCAATGGCTTCTGGAATAAGGGCTAGGGCTACAACCAAACCCGATAAAACGTCACCGCGAACATTGGAAAACCACTCGTCACGCAAGTTATCAATAAAAGATGTCATAAGTAAACTACATAGGGTTAGAGGCAAAAAAAGTAATCATTACTCATTTATAAAATGATCGCGTCGCTAATAATAGCTATTCATTTTTCTTTTACTTCAACATGTACTAGGTCATGTTGCTGTGTTGGATTGTGAGAAACTAATAACCAAGATATCTAACTAATAACTGAGGTATCTAACTAATAACCGAAGTATCTACTGATTTTTTTGGTATCAAAAATACGCTCATCAATAATCAATACGATGATAAGGGCAGTAAATTACCTAAAAATATTTTTTAAAAGATTGCTTAAGATAGGCAACTAGATTGATGTACCTACAATAATATATAGAGTCAGCAATCACTTGCTGTAGTAGAAGGTGATATATCACTCGTCAAATTATCAAGATTGTCTGATACATCCTTATCACAACGAGAATCGTTGATGAAGAGGCGTGACAATCGCGCGATAAATGTGACAACATGCTAAACTAAAATGCTTGAGCAATGTGCTCAGCAAAATACTGATAAATATTAATCAAGCTGACTATTATAGCATTAGCCACTTAATATAAAAACAGGCGAATAATAGCATAAAGTCATAAAAAATCAGTACCGAAATCTGAACGATGGCGTTAAGATGCTGCACATCTTAGCAGCGCCGATTAGAGTCGCTATACAACAAATTTATTTGATACAACTTTTCTCGTTTATATAGAAGGAATAGATATGACCACTAATACAGCAACAGAAGTCTTACTTCATAAGGGTAGTGGTCTACAAGTCGTAGTCGGTTTGGGGCAGTCTGGATTGTCCGTCGCGCATTATCTGGCCAAGCAAGGCTATCAAGTCGCAGTCACTGATGCTCAAGCTGCCCCTAAGTTGGCCGATCAGTTGCCAGCCGAGATAGAGATTCGTCAGTTTGGTGCGATAGATGCCGATTTATTGCAGCAAGCGGCACGTATTATTATTAGCCCAGGTATTTCTCTTGAGACTGCCGCTGTGGCTGCTGCTCGTCAAGCCAATATTCCTGTAGTTAGTGATATTCAACTGTTCTGTGAAGCGTGTACCGTACCCATCGTAGCGATTACAGGTTCTAACGCCAAAAGTACGGTCACTACGCTAGTTGGTCAAATGGCAGTGGATGCTGGCGTTAACGTGGGCGTCGGTGGCAATATCGGTGTGCCAGCTTTAACATTGCTAGATAATTCTGATATGGAACTTGCGGTACTTGAGTTGTCCAGCTTCCAATTAGAAACCGTTACCAACTTGGGCGCAAAGGTAGCGACTGTGCTCAATATGTCGCCTGATCATTTAGATCGTCATGGAGACATGCTTGGCTACCATCAAGCCAAACACCGTATATTCCAAGGTGCCAAGTCAGTGATGATTAACCGCGAAGATGCACTTACTCGTCCATTGGTCGCAGATAACCTACCGAGAATTAGTACAGGTATTCATGCCCCTGATAAAGGTCAGTATGGTCTGATTACTGATACAGAAGGCCAAACTTATCTTGCTCGTGGTACAGAACGATTACTGTCGGCAGACAAACTGTTGATTAAAGGTCGTCATAATCTACTGAATGCGCAAGCGGCTCTGGCACTTGGTGAGCTTGCAGGATTACCGCTAGAGAGTATGCTGACCACTTTGCAGCAGTTCACAGGTCTCGAACACCGCTGTCAATATGTGGCTCACGCTGCTGGCATTGATTATTTCAATGATTCTAAAGGTACCAATATTGGTTCGACCATGGCCGCTATCGAAGGCTTGGGCGCAGTCTATGCGCCAAAAGACGGTAAGCTACTATTGATCTTAGGCGGGCAAGGCAAAGGGCAACAGTTTGGTGAATTAACGCCTTTTATCAATCAATATGTGAGCCAAGTCTTGTTTATTGGTGAGGATGGTCAGCAGATTGAACAACATCTAAGAGCGGCGAAATTGAGTGATGATGTTGCGCTACATCAGTGTCAGACATTAGAGAATGCCTTTGCGACTATTCAACAAGTCACTACCAGTAGCTTATCGCAAGTACAGGCTGTATTGCTGTCACCTGCCTGCGCCAGCTTTGACCAATATAGCGGTTATGCGGCGCGCGGTGACCACTTTAGCCAATTGGTCAATCAATTAGACACCGCACAATCAGAAGCTTGATAGGTAGTCGAACATGTCAATCAGCTATATAGATTGGCATAGCGCATATCGCGTCTCTAGTAACAGCCAGTATTTTTTGGATAAATGATTGTTTTGCTTATAGATTGCTGCTACTGTCAAGCATATAATCCTGATTGCTGAAATAGGTGCTAGCTAAGGCGTTTTTCGAGGGTTAAAGGCTTTCTATCACCATCTATCTAGTACGATTTACTTTATGTTTTTTTAAACGGTGGCGTTTCATAGACGCCGTGTTTTTTCGTTTGTTAGTGTATATAAAATTATGGCGCTCTCTTCTTTTTTTCGTTCCTCGCCCCAAACCAAGCAAACCTCTGGCTCAGATGGTGTCCTATCTATGCCATCAGCGCGCGCAATTTTGTTATCAAGCGTCGGCTGTATGATGGTGCTTAGTCTGCTGATGGTAGCTTCTGCTTCTATTCCTTTTGCGCTTAGCCGCGGTATGACTGAGCTGTATTTTTTCAAAAACCAGCTGTTGTATATGACGATTGGTTTAATCGTTGCGGTTATTCCTTATTATGGCGTGTCTTTACGCACCCTATATAAGACCGAGACCCAGTTTGCTTTGTTAGGCATCACAGGGTTATTGCTTGTTGCCACATTGTTTAGCACACCAATTAATGGCTCTAAACGTTGGCTTACAGTAGGCGGCTTTAATTTTCAGGTAGCTGAGTTAGCCAAACTGGTCATGATTGTGTTTGTATCTGACTTTGTAGTGCGTCGATCTTTTGAAGTTCGTAATGGCCTAGACGGTTTTTTGCGAATTATGTTGGTAGTAGCGCTGATAACGATACTGCTATTGTCGCAGCCAGATTTTGGTTCTTTTGTCGTCATTATTGGTACGCTGTTCGCGATTTTTTATATTGCTGGAGCACCTTATAAGCACTTCTTAGCCTTGGGTGCTGCTGCTGTTGGTGGTGCGGTGTTAATGGTGACTACGGCAGAGTACCGACTGGTGCGTGTGATGTCGTTTATGGATCCATTTGACGATGTACAAGATACTGATTATCAGCTGGCACGTAGTTTGATCGCCTTTGGTCGTGGGCAGTTCACGGGTGTTGGCTATGGCGAAAGCGTACAGAAACTGTCGCATTTGCCTGAGGCACATACGGATTTCTTATTAGCCATTACGGGTGAAGAGTTAGGGTTCGTCGGTGTCAGCATGGTACTGATACTTGAAGCGTTAATTATCGGTAGTGCGATGCGCATCAGTTACAACGCGCTGAAACGTCGTCAAATGCGTATGAGCTATACTGCTTTCGGTATCGGTGTGGTGTTTATTGCCCAGACGATTATTAACGCTGCGATGAATATGGGTGCTATCCCAACCAAAGGTTTGACTATGCCGTTCTTTAGTTATGGTGGTTCGTCTATGTTAATTAGTTTGGTTATGGTCGCGCTATTATTAAAAATATATAAAGAAAGCCCTGAAATAGAAAAAAGCCAATGCCGTTATTACTAATAGGCTCTGCCTATAATTGGCTGGGTGTCATGTACCTTTAAGATTTCGGTAAATCATGCCCAGTACGATTGGCATCAAAGCGTCACAAATGGTGGCGCTTTTTATTGTCTATTTATAGCTTTTGAACTCTTATTAATAGGTAATGTTTAACTGTTGCTTGCCTTGTAGTGGGGTATTGTCCCATTGAGCAATGGCTTGTTTAAGCATGTTTTCTGGGGTATCGATATCGACCTTTGCTTGCTGTAATAGCGATAAGGCTTCAGCAATAAGTTGGCTCGGATCTGATGTATCGATTGGTTGAGCAAGGTTTTGCTTAGAGAGCTTTTGGCCGTCAGCATTATTAATCAATGGCAGATGAGACCATTGGTCAATAGTAGGTAGGCGCGCGGCTTGCATAATGCCGATTTGCGCGGTCGTCATAGGTAGAATATCAAGACCACGCATGATATGAGTAACCTGCTGTAGACCATCATCGAGACTGGCTGCCAGTATGTAATTAATCATACCATCTTGGCGGCGAGCCACCATATCGCCTAACGTCTGCTGCGGATTATCCCACTGTAATCCCTGAATACCATCATTGAAGCCAATCCGATAGTCTGGTAGTTGAATACGTAGCTTATGCTGCTGTCTATCAAGGTCAGCTGCCACACAGCGACGCGGATACCGCTGTCTATTTGGCTGTACTTGGTCAATTGATGAAATCTGTTCGTTTAATGATTGGTCGGTCGTCGTGGTTAAACTGGCACGACTATGGTTTCTACTTATCTCTTCTTGCGCCCAGTACTGTTCTAAGTCTTTACGAGAGCATTGGCAGCCATAGGTCAACGGCCGCAGATATGATGATAGATAATCGTTATAGATATCAATGCGCTCAGACTGATAAATAACATCACCATCCCAATGCAATCCAAGTGCCTCAAGATCCATCAAAATTTGCTCAGTGAACTGCCTGTCACAGCGTTCAGTATCGGTATCTTCCATACGCAAAAGCCATTTACCACCGATTGATTTGATATGGCAAAAGCTGGCAAGCGCGGTGGTTAGAGAGCCAAGATGTAACTCACCCGTTGGTGAAGGCGCAAAGCGGCCAATGGGCTGTGATGGTGGCGTTTGAGTTGGCATGGTGGTAGGTATTATTTTCAAAATAAATGGCTGTCTATAAGAGGTAATAAAGATAGAATAATAAATATGAGTATCAAAAGATATTCATTAAATGAGATTGTTTTGTTAGTCATGTCATTATTCAAGCGATTGTGTTTTTTAGAGCAAAGTCAGTAACGCAGCAAAGTAGTGACAGTCTAAAATACAAAAAGCGACCTATTATAAGGTCGCTTCTGCTTACATTCATATCTGTAATATCTGATCTAAGCGCCTTGGTTTTGACGTTCTTTGATTTCAGATAAGGTTTTGCAGTCGATACATTGGGTAGCGGTTGGACGTGCCTCAAGGCGACGTAATCCAATCTCTACACCACAAGTCTCACAAAATCCATAGTCATCATTTTCGATTTCTAACATAGATTTGTCGATTTTGCGGATAAGTTTGCGCTCACGGTCGCGAGTACGTAATGCCAGTGCAAACTCTTCTTCTTGAGTGGCACGGTCATTGATGTCTGGCATGGCGCTTGACTCATCTTGGATGTAGTTTTTGGTACGATCCGCTTCGCCAATCAGTTGGTTTTTCCAATCCAATAAAATAGCCTTAAAGTGCTCCAACTGCGCATCAGACATATACTCTTCGTCTTTGGCCGGCACATAAGGAGTAAATTTAACTTCACTCGGATTCGTGGTCAGGGTGCTCATATGGGTATCCTACTTTTTCAAATTAATTCAATAAAACGACGTATCAAAAGACAAGACGTTATTAATGCTACAAACGCTACAATTTGTCCTTTTATCAAACGTTTCACCACTTGGTAATACAAGTAACACAGCTGATCAAATAATATCGTAGACTTTATATCTTGACAGTTATGTACCGATTGTTAGATAGGTTGTTATACAAACTTCGGTTTGAATAATACTGTCTAAAGCATGCCGTAGGTCATTGATTGTGAAAACTGAGCTTGTGGTTAATGGGCCATCCTAGCTATCGTGCAGTGGCTTCATATTAGATATTTGGCCACCCTTGCTTTATTTCATAAGTTGTATCATTGTTTGTAATAATAATGAAGTGATTTTTTATATTGAATGCATATTTTATTTGTTTATTACTGTATTTTTTATCAAAAAATATTGACGAAAGCTATAAGTATAAAGGGCTATAGCTTTTACTAGTACCAATAATTCTGGGCATCAAGTATCCAGTCTTTCAACCCAGCTTGCAACTGTTCCATTGTTGGCTAATTGCAACCAGCGATATCCTGGTAATGCATGCTCATCATAAGAAAAATCATCTTCATAAGGTTTGAACTGATAGCAGGTGGATGGCGTGCTATATACCGTGACGCCTTGGCGCAGTCGAACTTGCTCTTGGTGAGTATGGCCACTGATCACCACTTGTAGCTGTTCAAATGGTGCCATATGCTGCCAAAAGCTCTCAGTGTTTTCTGCCATATGGGTGTCAATCCAGTCAGAGTCAACTGGAACAATATGATGGTGTAGGGCGATTAATGCAGGCTTATTACAGGTACTGAGTCTCTCACATAACCAATTAATATCAGTAGGCGTAATCTCGCCTGCGACCTTACCAGAAATGGAGGAGTCTAATAACAACAGCTGCCAGTATTCAGTCTCAATGACATGACGACTTAACAAACGTGAGTCAGCAGGCTGAGCGACAAGCTCTCGTTGAAAAAACGGCAAGTCTTTACCATTCTCGTCCGTCACATCATGATTACCAGCAATACAAGCAAAAGGAATCTGAGTCGCTTGTAATACAGTAAAGATATGATCATAAATTGAGGACTTTACTCGATTGACCAAGTCACCGGTTACAATAATCAGATCACAGCGAATATCTTCACTAAGCGCTTGTTGGAGTACTGCTTCAAAACTACGCTGACAAGCCATGTCATCACTATAGATGTCACTTTCATCAACAAAGACAGGCGTCGATAAATGCAAATCAGTAATCTGTAAAATATTTATCGTTTGGTCAGAGGTGCTTAACTTATTGGCAGGATAGTTTGGCATTGGTTCAGTCCCTTATCGAATCACAACAATAAGTATTGTTAGCGCGAGTATGGATAAATGAGCTACTATTTTTCACTGGGTATTTATAATTATCATGAATCTACTATAAAAGAGCACAGCGTTTGCCTTGAGCTTACTTTGACTCTAATCAACAATATTTATACTATCAACTAGTAATATCGAAGTTAGATCCACTTTATAGTATTATCGAGCTAAAGTATTCATTATATTAATAAAATAAAGTTGAACAAAAAGATAGCGAAAAACAGTCATGTTTTATTTATTATAACGTATTTACAGCGACGCTAACTAAAGTTTTATCTTTATTAGCTTTGAAAAAATCAAGGCTACAAAAAATAAAGCCGCCAATATCAAGACGATAGACAGACCAGTTTGTATGTCCAACCAGATACTGCCCCACACACCTAGTGTCACACCGCATTGCGCCGTGATCATGGACACAATCACCATTTGTTTTGGTGAGGTGACCCATAAGCGCGCGGTAAGAGCAGGTAATACCAATAGCCCACTGATCAATAAGCTACCGACAGCTTGTAAGGCAACGGCACAAAAACCTGCCAAAATACCCATGAAGAACAGTCGTTGACGGGTGGGGTTAATGCCTTGGATACGTGCCAATGCCTCATGGGTGGCTAGTTTGATTTGAGCGGGCCAAATATAATTGAGCAGGCCTAAGCCTACGAGTACGCACCCTGCGAGTAGGGGTAACTCACCCCAACCAAGCTCCAGTAAATTACCGAACAAAAACCCCAGTACATTGGCTTGTTGGTCTGTCAGCTGGGTTAAGGTCAATAGACCCAAACACAGCAATGACACCGCAACAACGGCCAACACTGCATCAGCAGGCAAACGCTCATCATCAATCAAAACTAGCCCCAACACTACGGCGATACTGACTAACGTAACGCCAATTCCCATCGGCATCTGCCACCAAGCTGCTAGAGCCACGCCCAACAAAGTGCCATGTGCTAAAGCATCCGCAAAAAAGGCCATACGTCGCCACAATACCAAACAACCTAAAGGTGCTGATAGTAGCGCTAAAATACTGCCAGCGATCCAAGCAGGAGCGATAATAGCTAACCAAGAGGTCATAATAAATATCCGTGAAATTTTATAAAGGCTTAATGCTGCATTGCTAGGTGTCAAAACACCAAGAGATATACAGCTGTAATATATGTGGTGCTAAGGATTATAGTTCGAGCTCGTTTGGTGTATGATGCTGGCATGCATGTGGTTGATGCACGTAGGGCTGCTCATAATAGTGACCAAACAATTTTTTGAACTCGGTACTTATGGCAAGCTCACTTGGTTGTCCCTCACAGCAAATATGCTTATTCAAACAAATGACGCGGCGGCTGCCTCTCATAACCCAATGCAAATCATGGGATATCACTAACATGGCACAACGTAAAAAATCTGGCAATTTATCGATAAACTGATATAGCCAAACTTCTGTATCAGGGTCAAGCCCTTGCATAGGCTCATCCAAAATCAATAAGTTGGGTTTGTCCAACAATGCTCGGGCAAGCAAAACTCGTTGGGCTTCTCCGCCGGACAAATGCAACATTTGCCGTGATAACAAATGCGTCAGTGCTAAATTATCAAAGATAAACTGGCGCTGCTCAGTGGTTAGTCGCTTTTTATCTGCTTGATCCAAAAGATCACTGACGCGCAATGGCAATATTGGCGGGACTGTAAATCGCTGCGGCACATAGCCAAGCTGTAATGGTTGATGTGCTGTGATGCTGCCTTTGGTAGGGTCAATCAAACCCAAAATAAGTTTGACCAGTGTCGATTTTCCAGCTCCATTAGGCCCAACGAGACTCACGGTTTCGTTGGTCGCAATGTCGATATCGATATTCGAAAGAATACGTTGCGGCCCAATATAGTAGCCGATATCACGTAGGCTCAGCAGCTGGCTTGCATCGTTTGCAGCATTGCTATATGCATTAGGTGCGAATGACTGTTTAGAAGGTAGAGTAGACAGGCTCATAATATGACAACGAATAAATAAGTAAAAGTTAGAGATAACTAAAATATGGGTATTAAGAACGAATAAAAAAGCATTAAAAGAAGAGCAGTCAGTATTTATAAGCTACTGAATTTATAGGCTACTTAATTTACAAGCTATTGACAGGCTTGGCACCGTCCACTGAGTTCGATCACGCTGCGTTCAACGACAAATCCCACGTCCTGCTCAGCAAAGCCCATTATTTCTTGTACTGGCAAGCTACTACATTCTTGCACCCGCTGGCACTGTCCACAGATCAGAAACGCCGCTGTATGCTGTGCTCTTGGATGACAGCAAGGAACATAAGCGTTAATAGAGGTCAATTGATGAATCAAACCTTCGCTTAATAAAAACTCTAAACTGCGATAAACCGTTGGCGGGGCGACGTTCTTTGTGGTTTGCTTTTTGCCCGATTGCTTTTGTGTCTCGTCATGACTGTCTGTATCTGATAGGCGCATGCTCTGTAATTGAGCGATCAAGTCATAGGCACCGATAGGCTTATTGGCTTCTAATATCAGCTGATATATTTGCTGACGCAGCGCAGTAAAACGTGAGCCATTTAAGCGACATTGTTCCTTTGCAGCGTTGAGGCGCTCTGTAATTTCTTGCGGCGTAAAGTCTTGCGCATCATGTAAATGTTCACAAATCGACGAATGGGTAGACATGGTACGGACTCCTAAAAATAAAATGGCTTTTTTATTCATTTTTTATTGTTATAGTATAACATAATAAAACCATAAGCAGATAATCTGTCTCAAGGTATCTATTGCAGTTATCTACTGTACGGTAACTTTTGATCATGATGACGCTTTACCAAACATGATGCCTAAACCCCATCATTCATATATCAAAGACACTTACTATGAACTCAGTTTTTAATCCTCTACTAAGCCCAGTTACTATGTTAAAGCGCTTACTGTTAAAACGTTTGCTAATCTCAGGCATGGCGCTCAGCTTTTTGACACTTAGTGCTCAAGCAGCAACCGTGAGTGTGAGTAACTATCCGATGTTTTTACTCAGTGAAGCGGTCACTGATGGTGCACCATCGGCGAATAGAATCTTACAGCCAGGCGATGTTGGGCATCATGGTAGTGTCAGTCCAAGTGATATGAAAGCCATCAAAGAAAGTAAGTTCGTCGTCTGGTTTGGACCTGCATTAGAAAATAGTTTAACGGGCAGTTTGCAAGATGCCCCTAATGCCATTGCGATGTTTGACTTTGATGCGTTTAACCGTTATCCGCTGCGTGATGTAAAAGGCGAGGTGATTGAGGGCACAATGGATCCGCATATTTGGCTAGATCCTGAGAATGCTAAAGCCATTACCCGTGCATTGGCAGTGATACACAGTCACGCCAATCCGGAGTATACAAGTACTTATCAGGCCAATGTCAAAAAGTTTTCTGAACGTATGGATAAAGCCGTTGCTGACATCCAGCAAGGGTCGCAAACCGTCCGTCCTTACTGGGTTTATCATGATGCTTATCAGTATATTGAAAAAGCAGCACATATAAAGTTAGCCGGTAGCTTGAGCCCTGATCATCATATTTCTCCAAAAGCCAGTCAGCTGCGTTGGTTAAATGAGAATCGCCCTGTGAATCAGATGTGTATGGTCAACCAAGGCGCTGTCTCTAAAGGTCTGCTTGCCAAGTTGCAGCCAGTAAAAACAAGCATACAGGCTGAAGACATGAGCAGTAGCACAGATTTTATCAGTGGTTGGCAAACCATGGCCCAGCAAATCAATCAATGTATAACACCATAAACGTGAAATATACTGCTACACCACGGGTCATATAGAGGTGTTCAAGTAATGGCGTGATTTGAGTTTAATAGATGAGAACACGCCATTGCCATAAGTCTGTGAGTTAGGTGACTGATAAAAGTCATATTTTACTTGCTTAATAGTTACGCTCTACCTATAATAAGTAGCGTTTTATTTTGGCCGAAAGGTAATACCTGTAGAGTAAGTCATTCACGGATAAAATTATCATAAGTATGATATATTGTCCCAATGCTGTAAGGGCTATAGGAATACCGATGACCAAGCCTGCCAAACGCACGCAAAAAGACAAGATTGGCATCTATATTAAACGACAAGCATGGATACTATTTATCCTTATTATCATTGCTTGGTTAGTAGATACTATTTGGCTACATAGTGAGCTTACGATAGCAAAAAGCGCTGCAATTGGTGCGCTACTAAGTTTTATCACTCAAGCAGTATTTGCGTTTTTTATTTTTTGGTACACCGGATATCGCGCGCGCCAACACATCGTTAGCCAGCTATATCGGGGTCAAATGTCAAAATGGTTATTGACCGTGTTTGGTTTTGCACTAATTTTTATTACCGTACAACCCCTATCTGCGCCAGCGCTGTTTATCGGTTTTATGGTAATGCAAATTAGTCACAGTTGGATGTTGTGGCATATACGCTAGCGCTAATAAATGATCGCTAAACAGATGGTTTATTAATAGTACTGGCAAGTCACCCTGCCGTCCAGCTTCTCTATGACTAGTTCGAAAAGTCGAAGCGCAACGCTGTCTCAGGATAGCACCAGTGAGTATAAAGACCGCACTATGAGTCTCCATGTTAGACGTAGTATGTAGTGAGAGGGTAGGGGTTATTCAACTATCTGTATTGCTGATAATTAGATTACTGATATCTGATTATGGTTAGTAGCTATATTAGCAAGTAAAACTGGTGGCTAACTTATTCATACAGTGGATAAAAAAATCACAATTGACTTTACACGAATACAACGCTGCATTAATATAGGCGGCTAAATACTTTGCTTATAAGCGCTACATTAAGCGCCGATCGTAAAAAACGGTCAGTGGGCAAGCACATATATAATAATTTTGCGTATAAAAATGCAAGGGCTATTACTGAGTTATCATAAGCCCTTTTTTGATAGCTAAAATTTATCTCACGCTATCAAATACTGCATATTAGTAATAGAACTATGGGTTGGATGTTGTTGGTTACATGAGTGATTTAGTACGGTTTATTTGTCTGATTAATAGCAAGACAGATACAAATACTACACCTCATCAGATGACAACCATATTTTTGGTAGTTGATTAAATCGTTGATTAATAAGAAGCTTACATTATGGCATCCGAGCAAACATCATCAGAATATATCTCTCACCACTTAACGAATTGGACGTATGGCTATCTGCCGGGCGAAGGTTGGAAAGTTGCTCATACTGCTGAAGAAGCAGGGGCAATGGGCTTTAACGCTATCCATCTTGATTCTATGCTATGGTCGATTGGTCTAGGTATCTTATTTTGCGCCGTCTTTTGGATGGTTGCCAAAAAAGTCACTTCAGGCGTGCCAGGAAAAACTCAGGCAGCAGTTGAGATGATCGTTGAGTTTGTTGATAACAACGTTCGTGATTCATACAGTGGTACATCAAAACTGATTGCGCCATTGGCGTTGACTATTTTTGTCTGGATCTTTTTGATGAACTTGATGGATTTGATACCTGTTGATTTCATTCCAGGTATTGCTGGGCAAATCGGTGCCGCTATGGGCCATGATCCACATCATGTTTTCTTTAAGATTGTTCCAACGACTGATCCTAACATCACGCTTGGCATGTCGTTCTCTGTCTTTGCACTGATTATCTTTTATAGCATTAAAGAAAAAGGTTTGGGCGGCTTTATCGGTGAGTTAACACTACATCCGTTTGGCGCCAAAAACCCAATCGTACAAGCGATTTTGATTCCCATCAACTTCATCCTAGAAGCAGTTACTCTAATAGCCAAACCTGTATCACTTGGTTTGCGTCTATTCGGCAACATGTATGCTGGGGAATTGATTTTCATACTGATTGCTCTAATGCCGTTTTGGATTCAATGGGCGTTATCGGTACCGTGGGCTATCTTCCACATCTTAGTTATTACACTTCAAGCGTTCGTATTCATGATGCTGACGATAGTTTACATGTCGCTTGCATCATCAACTGAACATTAATTAGACATTCAATAGGTAAATGAGGATACATCAATGGATCCAGTATTAGGTGGTTACACAGTTATCGCAGTAGCACTACTTATCGGTCTTGGCGCACTTGGCACAGGTATTGGTTTTGCTATTCTAGGTGGAAAATTCTTAGAAGGCGTTGCGCGTCAACCAGAGCTTGGCTCACAATTGCAAACTCGTATGTTCATCGTAGCAGGTCTTCTTGATGCTATTCCGATGATCGGTGTTGGTATTGCTATGCTATTGTTGTTCGCTAACCCTCTAGCAGGTTAATCCGAAAGCTCAGTTGTAAATGTTTGGTATTCGGAGACTTTCTATCAAATATAGTCAAGATTTGACTACCAAACATGATCAATGAAACTGATTTTTCATTAACAAAGAGGTGATCACGTGAATATCAATTTTACCCTCGTCGGTCAAGCCATTGCTTTTGCAATATTTGTGATTTTTTGCATGAAATTCGTGTGGCCACCACTTATCGGTGCCATCAATGAGCGTCAGCGTAAAATTGCTGAAGGTCTGAATGCCGCAGAAAAAGCAAAAGCAGATTTGGCGACCGCGGAGCAAAATGTCCAGCAGGAACTTGATCTTGCAAAGACCAAGGCTGCCGCTCTAATCGAGCAAGCGAACAAGAGTGCCAATCAGCTCGTCGAAGATGCAAAATCGCAAGCCCAAGCGGAAGGCGAGCGCATTCGTCAACAAGCGCAAGCATCTATCGATCAAGAAATCAATCAAGCGCGTGAATCATTACGTGCCCAAGTTGCTGAACTGGCTGTACTTGGTGCAGAGAAGATTTTGCAAGACAAAGTCGATGTGCAAAAACATGCCAGTATGTTAGACCAACTGGCGGCGAAGCTGTAATTGTGAGGATATAATGGCTGACTTATCAACCTTAGCACGACCGTACGCTAAAGCCGCGTTTGACTATGCCAATGAAAACGGCGCTGTACACGAGTGGGAAGATTTCTTACTTGTCGCTAGCACTGTTGTCAATGACAAGTCGTTCAGTACTTGGCTAGACAATCCAGCTGTTTCTGCTGAGCATAAGTCAGCTGCTTTGGTCGATCTTTATGACTCACAAGTGGCCGGTGATAGCGACTCTGCTTTTAAACAGCTACTAGGCGAGAGCAAAGGTTCTCGTTACGGTAACAGTATTAGCTACCCTAAAGTATCACCCCAGCTCAATAATTTTGTTAAGCAGTTGGCGCAACAAGAGCGTCTAGCGCTGCTTCCTGAAGTTTATGAGCATTATCGCCGTCACAAGGCAATAAGCTTAAAGCAGCTTGACGCATATGTGACTTCTGCCTACCCATTGACTGATGACCAGCGTCAAATGCTACAAACGCGTCTTGCTGCCTCGCTAAATGCTAGTGTAGTGATTCACGAATCAGTTGATCCAAGTTTATTGGCAGGCGCTACAATCAAAGTCGGTGATAAAGTCATTGATGATTCGATGCGCGGCAAGTTACAACAGTTAAAAACACAGCTAACTGCCTAATGCCATTTATTGATGCAGTCATATATTATCTGCGTCATAGCAAGAGCATTTGAGTCAGTGGGCGGGTTATCATAAATTAAAGGAAACAAGGCAATGCAACAATTGAATCCAGCGGAAATCAGTAACCTGATTAAGCAGCGTATTCAAGACCTTGATGCGGGTGCAACTGCAAAGAATGAAGGCACGATTGTCAAAGTATCTGACGGTATCGTGCAGATTCATGGTCTTGAAGATGCCATGTACGGCGAAATGATTGAGTTTGAAGGCGAAATCTACGGAATGGCTCTAAACTTAGAGCGTGATTCTGTTGGCGCGGTAGTACTTGGTGATTACCTAAAGCTGCAAGAAGGTCAAAAAGCCTATTGTACTGGTCGTATTCTTGAAGTACCAGTAGGTCCTGAGCTGTTAGGCCGTGTTGTTGATGCTTTGGGTAATCCTATTGATGGCAAAGGTCCTATCGATGCCAAGATGACTGATAAAGTCGAAAAGATCGCTCCAGGCGTTATCGACCGTCAATCAGTAGATCAACCAGTAATGACTGGTTATAAAGCCGTTGATACCATGATTCCAATCGGTCGTGGTCAGCGTGAGCTTATCATTGGTGACCGTCAGACTGGTAAAACAGCGATGGCTATCGATGCGATCATCGCACAGAAAGCTTCAGGCATTAAATGTGTATACGTGGCTATCGGACAGAAACGTTCGACTATCGCTAACGTCGTACGTAAGCTTGAGCAAACTGGTGCACTAGAATATACCACTGTTGTGGTTGCTTCAGCATCAGAGCCTGCAGCACTTCAGTATATCGCACCGTACTCAGGTTGTACGATGGGCGAATACTTCCGTGACCGCGGCGAAGATGCACTGATTGTATTTGATGACTTATCAAAGCAAGCCGTTGCTTATCGTCAGATTTCACTACTATTACGTCGTCCGCCAGGTCGTGAAGCTTATCCTGGTGACGTATTCTATTTACACTCACGCCTACTTGAGCGTGCATCACGTGTAAATGCTGATTATGTAGAAAAGTTCACTAACGGTGAAGTGAAAGGTAAAACTGGTTCTTTAACCGCACTACCAATCATTGAAACACAAGCTGGTGATGTATCTGCATTCGTACCAACCAACGTGATTTCGATCACTGATGGTCAGATCTTCCTAGAGTCTAGTTTATTCGCCTCAGGTATCCGTCCAGCAGTAAACGCTGGTATCTCGGTATCTCGTGTTGGTGGTGCCGCTCAGACTAAGATCATCAAAAAGCTATCTGGTGGTATTCGTACCGCTCTAGCTCAGTATCGTGAACTAGCAGCATTCGCTCAGTTCGCATCAGATCTTGATGACGCAACTCGCGAACAGCTTGATCATGGTGAGCGTGTGACTGAATTGATGAAGCAGAAGCAGTATCAGCCGATGTCAATCTCTGAGCAAGCAGCCGTTATCTATGCTTCAAACGAAGGCTTCTTAGCTGACGTACCTGTCGAAAAGATTGGTTCTTTCGAAGAAGCATACCTACGTTATATGCATGATGAGCAAAGTGAATTGATGCGTGAGATTGATGACACTGCGAACTACAACGATGATATCGCAGGTCGTTTAAAGTCATCTCTAGAGACCTTTA
This sequence comes from Psychrobacter sp. APC 3279, assembly GCF_030407795.1. NCBI lineage: Bacteria > Pseudomonadati > Pseudomonadota > Gammaproteobacteria > Moraxellales > Moraxellaceae > Psychrobacter > Psychrobacter sp. APC 3279. The sequence continues at coordinate 24,598 of NZ_JASDCR010000028.1, forward strand.
AACAAAATCACAGTTATTAATTTAACGGGTTAAGCCGAATTGGTTATAACTGTAGCTTAGAGCTGATAAAGTGGCGCGTTGTCTGATCAGATATTTGCGCCACTGTTTTAACCATTATCGGTATTAGATCGCGTAATGCCACAAGATATAAAATGTTATTCTGTAAGACTGATGTTGTATATCAAACGATTGTCGCATGCGCCAATGCTTTTTAACCCTCTTATATTGGAATCATTATGGCAAGCTTAAAAGAGATACGTGCCAAAGTCACCAGTATTAAAAGCACCCAGAAAATTACTCGTGCTATGCAAATGGTAGCGGCAAGTAAAATGCGCCGTGCGCAAGAGCGCATGGACGTGGGTCGCCCGTATGCTGATAGTATGCGCCGGGTTATTTCACATTTGGTGCATGCCTCATCAGACTACAAACATCCGTATATGGTATCGCGTCCAGTCAATAAGGTTGGCTATATTGTCATTACCTCTGACCGTGGCCTAGCGGGTGGTTTGAATATTAACTTATTCAAAGCCCTAACTAAAAGTATCCAAGATTATCAAGATCAGTCTGTACAGGCTGAGTTTGCAGTCATCGGTGCCAAAGGTGTGAGTTTCTTCAAAAACTTTGGTGGTAAAGTTACGTCGGCTGTGACCGATTATGGCGATAAACCAACGTTTGAACAATTGAATGCACCGGTTCAAGCGATGCTTGAAGACTATAGTAACGGCAACATTGACCGTATCTATGTGGTCTATAACCGATTCGTCAATGCAATGACTCAGAAACCAACAGTTAATCAGTTGGTTCCTCTACCAGAGCAGTCATTTGATGATGAAGACAGTGGTCTACAGACAGAACTTAGCTGGGATTATATCTACGAGCCTGACATCAAGACCTTAATTGATGAATTGCTTGGTCGCTATATTGAGTCGATTGTTTATCAAGCGGTAATGGAAAACATTGCCTCTGAGCAGTCTTCACGTATGGTTGCGATGAAAGCGGCAACAGATAATGCTGGTGACCTTATTAACGATTTACAGTTGGTTTATAACAAGCTGCGTCAAGCGGCGATTACCCGAGAAATCTCGGAAATCGTTGGCGGTGCTGCTGCTGTTTCATAATTGACTACACCTATATATAGAAGTTCAAGGAGAACGCAATGAGTAGCGGTCGTATTGTACAGATTATTGGCGCGGTTCTTGACGTTGAGTTCAACCGTAATGAAGTTCCTCAAATTTTTGATGCCTTGCAAGTAGACGGTACCGAAACTACCCTAGAAGTACAGCAACAGCTAGGTGATGGTATCGTACGTACTATTGCAATGGGTTCAACCGAAGGTTTAAAGCGTAACCTACCTGTTACTAATACTGGCGCACCTATCTCTGTGCCTGTAGGTACTGGTACGCTAGGTCGCATCATGGATGTTCTTGGTCGTCCTATCGATGAAGAAGGTCCTGTTGTTGCTGACGAAAAATGGTCTATCCACCGTGAAGCGCCAAGCTACGCGGATCAGTCAAACAGCACTGAGCTACTAGAGACTGGTATCAAAGTTATCGATCTACTTTGCCCGTTCGCTAAAGGTGGTAAAGTTGGTCTGTTTGGTGGTGCTGGTGTTGGTAAAACCGTTAACATGATGGAGCTGATCAACAACATCGCTCTAAAACATGAAGGTTTGTCAGTATTTGCTGGTGTTGGTGAGCGTACTCGTGAAGGTAACGATTTCTATCACGAAATGCAGGAAGCTGGCGTTGTAAACACTGAAGACTTCAGTAAGTCTAAAGTAGCAATGGTATATGGCCAGATGAATGAGCCACCGGGTAACCGTTTACGTGTTGCACTGTCTGGTTTGACCATGGCTGAGTACTTCCGTGATACTAAAGATCCTGTTACTGGCAAAGGTCGTGACGTACTATTGTTTGTTGATAATATCTACCGTTATACACTAGCGGGTACAGAAGTATCAGCACTACTTGGTCGTATGCCATCAGCGGTTGGTTATCAGCCAACACTAGCTGAAGAGATGGGCTTACTACAAGAACGTATTACGTCAACTCAGTCAGGCTCTATTACTTCAGTTCAGGCGGTATACGTACCTGCGGATGATTTGACCGATCCATCACCTGCTACAACGTTTGCTCACTTGGATGCAACAGTTGTACTAAGCCGTGATATCGCATCACAAGGTATCTATCCTGCGGTTGATCCATTGGATTCAACATCACGTCAGCTAGATCCACAAGTAATCGGCGAAGATCATTACAATGTGGCTCGTGGTGTTCAGGAAGTTCTACAGCGTTATAAAGAGCTTAAAGACATCATCGCTATCTTGGGTATGGATGAGTTATCAGAAGAAGACAAACTGGTTGTTTATCGTGCTCGTAAGATTCAGCGCTTCTTGTCTCAGCCATTCCACGTAGCTGAAGTCTTCACTGGTGCACCTGGTAAATACGTACCACTACGCGATACCATTGCTAGCTTTAAAGCAATCATCGCTGGTGAATACGATGACCTACCAGAGCAAGCGTTCTACATGGCTGGTAGCATCGATGAAGTAGTCGCTAAAGCTGAAAAAATGAAGTCTAAGTCAGCGTAAGTTGTATAAGCATAAGCTAACGAGTAGATACAATATAAACCTTATATCTACTCTTCAGTAACGCATCGCAGTTTTACTGTTTTTTGATCGCGCTTTGATGGTAAGGAATTAAGTATGGCAACGTTACAATGTCGCGTCGTAAGTGCTCGTGAAGAGTTGTATTCAGGCGAAATTAGCATGTTAATAGCTACTGGTACCGAAGGCGAGATTGGTGTATTGCCAGGTCACACACCGCTTATTACTTTGCTAAAGCCAGGTGCAATGCGAGTGCAAACACCAAACGGTGAAGAAGAAGTAATCTACGTCTCAGGTGGTGTACTAGAAGTACAGCCTAAGATGGTTACGGTATTGGCTGATACAGCTATGCGTGCACACAATCTTGACGAAAGCAAAATCGTCGAAGCACGTAAAAAGGCTGAGCAAATGCTAGTTAACCAGTCTGATACGCTACAAACCAATGCGGCTTTGGCCTCACTTGCAGAGTCAGTAGGACAATTACAGACTATTCGTAAGTACAAAAACCGCGCGTAATTTATTACTGATAGCTCTAGCTAATCATTTAGAGTTATCCCTAAAAGTAATAATAAAAAGACAGTCCATTATATGGGCTGTTTTTTTATGTCTATTCATTATGAAATTAACTGTTCTGGGGTAAATACACACGGTTATTACTTGGATAGTGTTTGTGGTAGCTCAATCTATTCTCAGGAAAAATCTTTTATTATCAATGAATCATCGCCTATTGGAATTTTCTTAAAAAGACACTGGCGACAACGTTAATATATGGTTATATTAGACATAACGTATTATAAGCAACGAGCAGTAACTGTACGCGATAATATTGGCTCGATGGTTTGGATAATTAGCAAACGATAGATAATACAAATTGCGATGTACTAACGAAGTAATTGACGTAATTTCTGGACGCAAACTAAAGTTTTGATAGGGGTAGTTTATAGGTTTTGTTACCGACTACAAGCTATAGTATAGGAAGCTGATAATTTAATAGTATACTGTGCTACCAAGTTTGTAACAGCTATACGAACATCAATTGTGCCACTATATGGTGCTATTAATTTTACCGCTCTTACTTTTACTGCTTTTAAATTAGATGTATTAGAGGATATAACAATGACAACGAATGAAGAAGACAACACCCCCCGAATCTTGATTGTTGAAGATGATGAGCGTCTGGCCATGTTGACTCAAGATTACTTGGTCAAAAATGGTTTAGAAGTGGCAATTGAAACTGATGGTAATCGTGCTATTCGCCGTATCGTCAATGAGCAACCAGATATGGTTGTACTTGATGTTATGCTACCTGGTAGTGATGGTTTGACCGTATGCCGTGAAGTGCGCCCACATTATCAAAATCCTATTTTGATGTTGACTGCACGTACTGAAGACATGGATCAGGTATTGGGTCTTGAGATGGGTGCTGACGATTATGTTGCCAAGCCTGCCCAGCCACGTGTATTGCTTGCACGTATTCGTGCGTTACTGCGCCGCTCAGAAAATGCACCATCAGAAGATGTGCCACAACGTCTAGAGTTTGGTGAGTTAGTCATTGATAACGGTGGTCGCTCAGTTAATCTAGGTGATGAATTGGTTGATTTCACCAGTGCTGAATATGATTTACTATGGTTGCTTGCTTCTAATGCAGGTCGTATTCTATCTCGCGAAGATATCTTTGAGCGTCTACGCGGTATTGAGTATGATGGTCAAGATCGTTCAATTGACGTACGTATCTCACGTATTCGTCCAAAAATCGGTGATGATCCAGAAAATCCAAAGCGTATTAAGACCGTACGTAGTAAAGGCTATCTATTCGTAAAAGAAGGCAACTAATATTGTTGCTTCTATAGGTTGATTAATTATTAATCACTATTCGAAAAAACCAGCAACGATGCTGGTTTTTTTGTGGCTAAATTCTAATTTTTAAACTTAAATGCAGTGTTATGTGGTTTAATTAACTCATTATGGGGCTGTCCTAGATAAGTAAAATTATTTAGGATAGCACTATGAGAAAGAGTAAACTAAGTTGGTATAAACAAAGCAGACTAATCGAGTTATTTGTTGCCGGTTCTACCGCGAGAACAGCAGCAAGC
>NZ_JASDCR010000029.1:0-27183 GCF_030407795.1 Psychrobacter sp. APC 3279
AACCAGACTAGAATCCAAAAGGGTTTAGGCTATAAAACGCCAAGACAGGTATGGTTTGACTTTTATCGTCAGGCTGCGTAACTAAAATCTCCCAAGTCAATGTCTACAGATTTGACAGCATAGGTCATTTAGCTTGTCATAAAGAGTTGTAGTGCTTATAGATTTTGCACCACTTAAACGCGCCTTTTGATAGAGATTAATTTGATAATATTTATAATTAGATGCTAAATCATCTAAAGTAAGAGGCTTAGAGCCTTCAAAATCACAAAAATCAAAAAAATATCTTAAATTATGAAGGTAACCTCGCACCGTTTCATCTCTCAACCCTTTTTGAAGGATTTCCCTAAGGTACCTTCTCAACCATTCTACACGTTCTATAGACAATGTTGATTCATCAACTAGGCCCGTAATATAGCTCTTAGTTTTATCTCGGGAATGACCAGAATCGTTCTCTCTATTGGTATAGCAGACTCTACCAATATCGACTTTAAAGGACACACCATCAGCTCTTGAACCTACAATTACTGTGTATTGAGGATCAACGATATCTTCTATTTGCTTAGTGCTTATCTCAATAAGCTGCCTGTCATTGAAAGAATTAGACATTATATTCGCCCTTATCAAATGTTACGCCGAACGTATCTTGTATATCATTGAATTCTTTTACTTCCGAGTCGAATTTTAGATAGGCCTCAGTGGTTGTTAGGCTTCTATGGTTTAACCTTTGTCTGACATGATCAAATATCTTAGAATCAGGGTATTCCTTAGCTCTAAGGTTTCTTACGATATTCATCCCATAGGTAGCACGCAAATCATGGAATGAAAAATTTTGAAGACTTGGTTCAAATTTTTGAACCTTGGAAATGAATTTTTTTAATTCATTTCTTAAAGATTGGCCGTTTTTAGGTACCATAACGGGCGCTTCAGTGTTCCAAACTGGTTTAGGGTTGTTACGATTACGATCTATAATTTCTCTTTCAGCAGTTAAATAGGGGTTTCCAGTTCGAGTTAAAAACACATAGTTATCGTCAGTATTTGCATAAAAGCTGTTTATATTTTGTCTTCTATGTTCCGCTCTTTCGCAATCTATATATGTTGCTAAATGATCAATTAGGTTACGTGAAAACATTAAGCGGTTTAGTCGCCCACCCTTTGAATCTGTTCTGTATTTATATCCAGTATTTATCACGGCATAATTTGAATCAGCATTTTGTTCTAAGTAGTGGAGAGCAGTTTTGATACAAGCAATAGAGAGAGTGCATACGCTTTGTTGTCTAGCTCCTGTTCCGAGAGCTATTCTTATCATTAGCTCTAACTCTATTGACGCATAGTTTTTATCAAATGCCCTGAAAATAATTTCTTGTTCTTCAGAGCTTAAAGGACGCAGACTGCCTCCATCTCTCAACTTACCTAGTGATGGTAAGGGTTTTCTGCTGCTTCTTAGCTTGAGATCATTTGTAATAACACTAATATTCCTCATTATTCCTACATTATTATGAATAGGTATAGAAACCTTCCTTTCTCTAAAGGGCTTATTCTCTATATCAGACTGAGATACGAATGATTGATGCTGTATATAATTATAGAAATGAGCAACAGAGGACAGAATGTTATTAATGTATTGAGAGCTAAAGTCGTGCTGTTCTATTACAGCCTGTAAAAAAGCTTTGAATTTGCGAGGAACTCTTTGCTGATACTGGGTAGGTAAGTCTAAAAAGTGTTGGTTACTATGTTCTAGGTACTGTAGATAGTATTTTAGGTGGATAGCTCTTGCGGATAACGTTTTCATATTTGAAAGCGCAGGAGTGTCTAGTTGTCCCATGAGATATAGGTTACCTATTTTCCAAGGTAAACCATCTGATTGAATGATAACAGGCATTCTGAAGTGATAATCTGAGTTAGCTAAAGAGCTAAAAGTGTAATCGTAATCATTAGCCTGAGCAGTCTTTGACCAATTTGCATTCTGCAATCTAAACCGTCTTAGATAAATTACTTTTGCATTAGAGTCAAAAAGGTCTTTAAGAGAAGGTTTCATCTCTTTTCTAGTTCACTGAGTTCTTTGGCTTTAAACATAAGCTTTTCTATATATTGAGATAACGAATGGAACTGGTTCTTTGCATCATTTATGGCAAAATTCTTAAGTTCTTTAGGTACCCGGACGTTCATCTGAACCTTCTGATTTGACATGTATTTACCTCTTTAGGGTTTGTTACATAATATGATAGCATTATGCTATCATTGCCGCAAGTTCCTTATGGTAATATTATTTGTTTTAAATTCAATATTCTATTTGGGCTTTAAAATGTCAAAAAATGTGCAGTTTAATTTAAGAATTCCTACTGAATTGAAAGCCCTGATCTCCGATGCCTCAAAAGTTAGTGGACGTTCAATTAATGCCGAGGCACAGTATCGACTAGAAAAATCTTTTGAAGGTCAAGAAGGAAGTTATATCGAAGCTATCGACGATTTAAAGAGTTTTTTTGATGCTCATTTACGTAGCGATCGCTTAAATCTACTATCTGGCAAACTAAATTTCCTCTTGAGTGAAGCTAAGGCAACTGATAGTTTTCATACCCCAAGTATTTCTAGAGTTGCTGAGGCCCTGGGATACAATAGTGTGGGCGTTACTGAGGATTGGTTTGAAGGGCGAAAAGAGCCATCGTTTAACGAATTAGAAAAATTAGCCACATACTTTGGATGCCAAAAGAATTGGCTCGTTCATGATGAAGGAAGGCCTTTCGCAAAAGAAACATTTGAGTTTGGTTATGATATTGAAGAGAATGCTAGAAGCTTATTAAAAGGTAATAATGAAGATGAGGTTAAGTTGGTCTGGTTTGCTCGGAACAATACTGAAAACGGTGAACTAGTTATTATCAAGCATTACGATAGTTGGCATGGTTTGGTTCTAGACTCTCGTGTGCATGTCAGTGACAAAGTAGGTATAGGTGGCTCTGAAGACAGAGCGCTCCTATCCTTAACATTAAAGTATCTTTGTAAGTACCATATCTCAAAGATCAGAGGAGCAATAGTTTCAGAACCAGACTTTAACGAATTAATTTGGGCCAAACAAAATCCGATCAAAGTAATTGATAAGTATCGTCACAATTCTTGGATTGAAGATATTTGGGATAGGTCAATGTATTCAAAGAAAGCTAATAGTTACTGGAAAGGATGGAGTGAGATGTGCATGTCTAATGAACTTTATATTAGTGGACATGAGATTTTATCTAAAATATCTATAAAGTAATTTGAGATAAAATAAGTATGCCATACTAGGGCGTGTCATCAATTAGCATAGATATTTCAGAATAAGCTATACTTAGATCGTATTTAGGAATTTGAGCTCAATGACTATGACAAGACGACATGCCCTACGTGATGACCAATGGGAGAGAATTAAAGACATTCTACCTGGTAAACCAAGTGACGTTGGTGTTACTGCAAAGGATAACCGCTTGTTCGTAGAAGCGGTTCTGTACCGTTACAAGACCGGCATACCTTGGCGTGACCTACCTGAACGCTTTGGCGACTTCAGAGTGATTCATACTCGTTTTAGTCGCTGGTCAAAAAAAGGCGTATGGAAGCAGGTTTTTAATCAACTCTCTGAACAATCCGATGACGAATATGCCATGCTAGATGCCACGATTGTTAAAGCCCACCAGCACAGTGCTGGAAAAAAAGGGATCAAGCCATTGGACGCAGCAAAGGTGGACTGAAGACTAAAATACATACTCGAACAGATGCATTAGGCAATCCTACTGGCTTTTATCTAACAGGTGGGGCAGCTCATGACCTGTGTGGCTCAGATGAATTGCTTGATGTCAGTATTAGCCAAACGTGGCTTGCCGATAAAGCTTACGATGCTGATGCCCGCGTTATTGAACCGATTAAAGCAGTGCAAGGTAATGCAGTTATACCATCTAAGTGTCATCGGCTGCAGCCAAGAGACTTCGATAAAGAGCTTTATAAAGCGAGGCACCTAATAGAGAACTTCTTTGCCAAGATTAAGCAGTATCGTGCGATTGCCACTCGCTATGATAAGTTAGCCAGTCATTTCCTTAGTGCCATTCACTTAGTTTCTTGTGTCGTTTGGCTTAATTGATGACACGCCCTAAAGAAAATCAATAAATATGGACGTGCAAGGTAGCCATTACTCGTGGTAATGCGCCTTTAGCAATGTTGCTTTATTGTAATGAAAATAAGGGCACTATACTAGCGTTATTGCGAGCAAATACTGATGTAAATAATAAGGTAAGTAGTAATAAATAATGCTAAACCAAGGATTTAGCGTCTATGTTAAAAAGGCTATTTAGTAAGATTGAAAAAGACAACGTCCTATTATCAAAGGACGTTGTCTTTTTAATGGGTAGAAATGATGTGGAATTTATCTACATTTAAACGATTAATTTAGCGCGGTTAAGGTTTGCTCAAACGCTGCGCGCCCGATTTCACCCACTTGCTGATTGACCAATTGCCCGTCTTGATAATACAGCAATGCTGGCGGACCAAATAGTTTATAACGCGCTAAGATTGCTTTTGAATCAGCCGTAGTCTCCGTGATATCAAGTCTGACCAATTGCCAATCTTGCATTTGCGCAGGGCGATTATGAAATAAGTTTTTCTCCATAATCCGGCATGCAATACACCATTCGGCGGTGACATCGACCAGCACTTTAGGATTGGCGGCGACAATGGCATCTAACTCAGCAAGCGTAGTAACAGTTTTATCTGTTGCATTACTCATGGCTGGTTGATCAGCAGTCGTCTGCATCACCGGCGCGGCGCTTAATGACGCGAGCGGATGCAAGCTGTCGTCATTGCCCAATGCGGCGCCGACGATTAAACACGTCGCCCAAATACCAGCGATTAAGCCTAGCGCTTGGGTCAGCATCCGACCTTTGCCTAGCCAGCTCCACGCCCACATCGCCACGACCATAAACCACAGCGCCCAAACCATCAGCATCACAGGCGAGATAAAGACGCGTTCAATTAATAACAATGCCACGGCAAAAAGCAACAAAGCAAAGCCCTGCTTGACCCAATTCATCCACTCGCCTGCTTTTGGCATGATTTTACCTTGGGTCGCGCCAATTAAGATAAGCGGCGCCGATAAACCAAAACCGAGCATAAATAAAGCGGCAAAGCCAAGGAGCGGACTTCCAATCGTTGATACAGCAAGCAGCGCCCCAAATAAGGGTGCCGAAACGCATGGCGATACCACGAGCGCCGATAAGAATCCCGCAATTAAACTGCCACCCGTACTACCAAGTTTGCTATCCCCCGCTTGGCTTAGACCCTGCATTTTACTACTGATAAATCTCGGCAGACGAATGCTAAATACGCCCAACATATAAAGGGCTAATAAGACAAAAACGATGGCAAACCCAATTAAAATAATCGGATTTTGTAGCCAACCGATAATGCCTAACGATTCGCCAAATACCGCAATGACCGCGCCTAAAATACCATAAGCGATGGCAACACCAATAGCGTAGCTGGTCGTTAAAATAACACCGCGTTTTACCGTTGGATTGTCTTCACGCGCGACGATATTGGCAACAATCGGTAGCATCGGTAACACGCATGGCGTCAATGCCAAGACCAACCCTGCCAAGAACAATAACACCAATGCCAACCACGGATGCGAAGCTAAGCCAAAAGGGTCACTATTAATGGCGTTATCAACGACAACGGTATTGTTTGTTGCAGTTGTAGCGCTATCGTTTGCTGGCATATTACTTGTGACATTGTCGCCTACAACTTCTTCATCGGCACCAGAGATGGTATTGCTAGTACCAAGCTCTGCATCTAATGCTTCATCATCTAACAAAGCGTAATCAATCACCTCGTCATCTGGCGTAGTTTGCTCTGTAGCAAGACGATCAGTATCAGTCGCCTCTGTAGATGCTTGCGCAGTTTCTGCATTGCTGTTATTGCTCGCAGAAACTGTAGCAGTGCTACTTGAACTATTGGCTGCCGATTGTGACGCAGCAATTTTGACCGTGGTTTTTATTTTCTCCGGTGGATAACAAAGTCCTGCTTTGGCACAGCCTTGCCAACCTATCGTTACAGCGGCATTATTTATCGCCTTGCCATTACTACTGCTCAAAACGGTGCTAGCAACCATATTGGCTTGGTCAAAGACCAATACTTGACCAAAGGTCGGATCATCTATGGAGATAGGCTTTTGGCTAAAGCTAAAAGGTGCAGCGCTCACGCCAGCAGGCAACGTTAGCTTAATTTGGTCTTTATAAACATAGTGCTCAGGCGTAATGTCAAAGTTAATGGCTAAGCGCGTGCCATTATTGACAGGTTTACTACTGCTACTGACCTGAAACGCTTCATCAACAGGCAAAAATTTCGGTTGGGTCGCGCTTTTATCACTGCTAAATAAATCGCCCAATCCTGCCGCTTGCGATGCCACTGGCACGGCCGTCAGCCCAGTCGCTGCTAGCCCTGTCAATAATGAACCCGCGCTGAAAGCGAACGCCAACAGATAAGATTTTTTCGACGATTTATTTTGCGTTAATGACGGAGACTTTTCTGCGCTCTTAAGGGACATGAAGGGCTACCTATTATTTCCAATATTCGAATTGACCAATTCACTGTCTGTATGGACTTGTCTATTTACAACCCCAGTTCGGGATAAGCCACATTATAACTCATTGATACTATTTACAATGTTGCTACCTGTCCCTGCTGAGGCATATTTTTGATGGTGGGTTTATAGGGAAACCAGCAATAAGCAATTAAACCTGACAGCAAGTTTGTGATAAACCCCGTGACACTACGATGGCGTGAATGCTCAATCTGACACAAGTTTTTAAGCTCCCCAAACACCGTTTCAACCAAAGAGCGATGATTGAGTAGTGCCTCATCCATAGGCTCAAGTAATTGGGGTTTCATATTACGCCGAAGTTTCGTTATCAGCCTAGTATCACTGTGTTTTGTGAGCCACGCGTTTAGTGCTTTACTGATGTATCCTCTATCACCAAACAGCTTACCAAATAACGGCGTTGCCATATCCTTAACAGGCACTCTGTCATCCGTATTACCCGCAGTGACTTTAACAGATACAAGCTCGCCCTTATGATTGATAATGGCGTGCAGCTTAAAGCCATAGAACCAGCCCATGCTGCTTTTGCCTCGGGTTGCAAGTCCCTTAAAGACTTTATGACGGTAGATACGCTTGTTATGACAAACTGCTATCTTGGTTGAATCAATATAGCTGATACCCGTACAGTCGCCCATCATGCTTTGCAAGTAGCTGCACAGTGGTATGATACTGCGCGGTATAAGCTCTATAAATCGCGAGTAGCTCGGCAGATTTGGAAACTCCCGTTTCATCATGCCAAGCATGTGATGGTAGTAAAACGCCTTAAACTGTCGATAACGTAATTGATGAAACAGTATCAAGATGGTCATAATCTCTGCTACACTTATCTGGCATGCTCTTAACCTTTGGTGTCCCGTTGCGATTAAATGAGCGTCAAACTCAGGTTTGAATTGCTGATAAAAGTCGTCAATATGGCAGTATAGTTCGGTTAGGTTGTCCATGTAAGAAGTCCTTGTTGTGAAGTTTGTCTTGGTAAACTTACTTTAGCAACTTCGGACTTCTTTTTTTATTTTTTTTTTGAGCCCTTATCCCGAACTGGGGTTATATTATATACAACATACTACAATATACTATTAAGGGATACAAAATCATGGTGAGCTATGCTGAAGAAACCGTAGAGATAAACTTGGTAAACTAAGCGTATTGACAGGAGTTTACCATGACCAAGAAAGTAAGAACCTACAGTGACGAATTTAAAGCCGAGGCCGTCAAGAAGATATCAGACAATAATGGCAATATCTCAGCCACTGCAAAGCAGCTTGGCATTGCCATGCAAACGCTATCAAATTGGCATAACAAAGCCAATCAAGGCAAGCTTGTCGGCACAAAGCAATACGATCCTGATCTTATGAGTGCTCTTCAAGAAATAAAGCAGCTCAAGCGGCAGCTCAAAGTGGCTGAAGAGGAACGCGAAATACTAAATGAGGAGGGATAAAGCGAAGCACTGCTTCGCCCCGACGCAAGGGGAGAGCTATGCTCGAGTTGGCGACGGCGTACTTCGCGAGAAACAGCTAGTCAGGTACGCCTTTATCAAAGACAACCAGTTCCTCTTTCGCATCACCACTATGTGCCGTGTGTTAAGGGTTAAGCCATCAAGCTATTACGACTGGCTAAGTCGTGATCTCAGCGACCAACAGATACATCGCAACCAGTCTGAATTACTGGTTAAAGCGGCTCACAATGAAACGAAAGAACGTTATGGCGCAGATCGACTGCATGCTCATCTAAGCGAGCAAGGCCATAACATTAGCCTGTATATGGTAAGAAGCATCAAAGAGCAACACGGCATTAAATGTCGTCGTCATAAGCGCTTTAAAGTCACCACCGACTCCAATCACAACAAGCTGGTCTATCCAAACGTACTGGATCAGAAGTTTGATGCTAAGCGCCCTAACGAGTCGTGGGTCAGCGACATCACCTATATCTGGACGAATGAGGGTTGGCTGTACTTAGCAGGGGTCAAAGACTTATACACCAAAGAGCTTGTCGGTTACGCTATTAACAAGCGTATGACCGCAGATTTAGTTTGCAAAGCACTAAATATGGCCATCAAGAATAAACGTCCAAGCAAAGGGCTAATCGTTCATTCAGACAGAGGCAGTCAGTATTGCAGTCACGCCTACCACAAGACCATTAAGCAGCATCAATTTATAGGCTCAATGAGCGGCAAAGGCAACTGTTTCGATAACGCTCCGATAGAAAGCTTCTGGGGCGTATTAAAGAATGAGCTGGTATATCATCAAGACTATAAAACAAGGTTCACAGCCATCAATGATATTATCAGTTATATCGAGCTGTACTACAATCAGACGAGGATTCAAAAGGGTTTGGGCTATCAATCGCCAAGACAGGTGTGGTTTGATTATTATCGCCAAGCTGCGTAATTAAAATCTCCCAAGTTTATGTATACGGATTTGACGGCAGGGGTCAATAGTTTAAAACTTTTATATTTACGTGCGTTAGGACGTTACCTAGAAAAAATAAAAAACTTACGCTGATTAAATTATTATGATTAAGTTTACTATTACCCTCGTCTTCTAAGTGTGGTTAGACCTTTGCCAAAATAGCTTAGTAGTAATAACAGGGTTATTATTATCAAGATAGGATAATTTCCCATAAGCATAAAGGGCGTGTTACCAACCCGTGCCTGTATCTCACCACGTAGTACAGTACGCTCAAACTGCGGTGCGCGTTTTACAATACGACCTTTATGGTTAATGATAGCGGTAACACCAGTATTGGTCGCTCGAATAAACCAGCGCCCGTTCTCAAGCGCGCGCATTTGTACCATTTGCAAATGTTGCAATGGTCCTGCTGAAGTGCCAAACCAGGCATCGTTAGAGACGGTCAACAAAAAGTCAGTATCGATGGCATTTTTACGCGTGGTATCTGGATAAGCTACCTCATAACAGATAGCCGTCCCTATATTGTGTTCACGCACCTTTAGCGGTGACTGCTGATCACTACCACGACTATAGCTCTTAATATCCTGACTACCGGCCAAACTTGGGAAAATATCGAGCACGCCTTCAAATGGAATATACTCTCCAAAAGGCACTAGACGCTGCTTCTTGTATAGGCCTTCCGCTTCTACACCTCGAGCAATCACGCTATTGTAAAATGGGGGATACTTATCCGTACTGGCATTGAATGCCGCTTTATCCTTATAAGGGATACCAGTTATCCATGTCGTATTGGTCGCATTGGCCATTTCTATCATTTCACTAATAAAGCCCGCAGCCTCATCCTGAAACATCGGAATAGATGATTCAGGCCACACCACCACATCACGTCCCCACTCAGTGCGCGTTAACTTCGCATAAATCTTTAGCGTTTCTAATTGATATTGCGTCAGCCACTTTATATCTTGTGAAATATTACCTTGAATCAATGACACTGACAGATCAGGTGTGCCCTTAGGTTTTGTCCATTGCGGATTGACCAGCCATAATGATGTGCTAATGGCTAATAACAGTACAGAAACGACGGCATAACTACTGCGTCGAAGCAGTAGCTCTACTAAACTTGCAGCCAATAGTATGGCAACAAAAGAGACGGCAAAAACACCAGCAACGGGTGCTAAGGACGATAACCAATACTCTTCAGTAAATGCATAACCAACAAACAGCCACGGAAAGCCTGTGAATAACCAAGTTTTTAACCATTCTTGTAGCACCCAAAGAGCAGCAAATGAAAAGGGTTGTTTGCCTACCATACGGTTAAAGACTAGTGCTAAAAATCCATGAAACAGTCCCATACCGAGACCCATCAATCCAATCATAATCAATGCGAGCCACGTTGGAGTATCGCTATAATCATGGATGGCAGTATAGAGCCAAAAGCCGCCGACGCACCATAGCCCCATACCGTAAGCTTCACCGATAATAAAAGCGCGACGACCACTCATATTTGGTACCAACAGCGCATATAAAATCGCTGGTGACACTATTGCTAGCGGCCAGAACCCATGAGGCGCTAGCGCAAATAAAAAAATAGCCCCTGCAAGCCATGCTGCTACTAGCGTAAACCATAGCGGTAATTGATTTGAGTGAGTACTCAAACGCTTTTGTAGATTAATAGTAGACAGGCGCATCGCAAATTATCCAAAATTATGAGTTTTGAATTTTTAGTCAAAATCCAAAACTCGGATAGACCTGTTAATACTACAGGCAGCATTTCAAAATGAAAACTGCTTATGATACCAGTCCGCACTGCTCAATGGATAAATTTACGTACTCCGTTTGATGGGTTATTATGCTACATTACCAAACGATATGAAGTGTTACTTGACCTTCTATAGCTCACAATATCTACAGTACATGAGAGAGCACTATGACCCCCTTAAAAATAAAATCCAGTCTTATATTCAATCGTTATCTGTCTAAGGGGTTGCGTAGTACGTTAGTATTACTTGCCGCCTCATCACTATTTGCTTGTAGCCAACCGAGTAGTGGCGTATCTGATGCAAGCACAACATCGGCATCAACTGAAGATGTAGTGACTGTTCCGAAGACAGCTGAACCAAACGTTATAAATACTCCTATGATGACATCAGTAAGTAAACCAGACCTACTAAAAAACGTCTCAGCCACTGTCTATAAAGATGCCAATTGCGGCTGCTGTAAAGAATGGATAAGTCATGCAGAAGATAATGGTCTAAGTGCAACCGCGCAAGATGTTGCGGACTTAGCCGTATTTAAAGAGCGCTACAGCGTTCCAAATGAAATGCGTTCTTGCCATACTGTAGTCACTACTGATGGTTACGTCTTTGAAGGTCATGTACCCGCTAAATATATGGCGCAGTTTTTAGAAAATCCGCCAGTACAAGCTATGGGTCTTGCCGTACCTGGCATGCCTGTTGGTAGCCCGGGTATGAAGTATCAAAATAAATTCATGCCCTATCAGGTTATGCAACTCAATAAAGACGGGACGACCCAAGTTTATGCTGATATTGAATCGGTAGAGCAGCAATTATAGTGTGTTAGCAGTTAAGAATACTTTGATTATAGTGTTAGCGTTAAAAGCGAATGAAGCAAGTATAAGACTGTTCTATTGCTTATAAAATGATTCTTCATCAAAAAATTCATTAGCTATTGCGACTTTAAAATTAAAAATAACTTTGAATTTGTAACTTTTGATGACAATGTAAGCGGATTTATCGGTTATTAACCCTTAAAATAGATAAATAATTAAGGGTTAATACAAGAATATACAGGATGTATCGAAACAATTACGTAATATTACATAAGCCAGTAGGGAATTAACATCTATATTAATATTATAAATTATTATATTATCTTAATAATTAGTTAGACCCTATATAGGGTAATTACTTCATCCAATAGAAAAACGTCTGAGGGTTAAATCTAAATTATAGATTTAACCCTCAGACGTTTTTTTGCTTATAAAACAGTAGAAATTGTGGTCAATCTAGTCAGCTATATTCTGTACATGTTACACAAACTTACATTGTAAAATGTGGGATATTAGCAATTTTTTCGACATCAAAAAAGTATTTTTGGGGTTTTTAAGGGGAATGACAGGCTAAACAACCTATGCTAAAGTCGGCTTTGTGTTTTGGTCAGCAGCTTGATTTGTAACAGCTTCGTAAGACTTCAATGAGCTGTGATCGCCAATAATCATTTTTTATATGAATAATATGCAGCAGAAGTATCAGTCACTATGACATATATATACTTGAGTTATTGAGATTTAATTGACTGCGCTGTTGTTGATAACAGACGATTTTGAATTAACCGTAGGTATTAGATTTATGAAACAGGCTTTATTGATTTTGTCAGTACTGGGTATGGGCATAGCACAAACGAGTGGTGCTGCTATCACAATCTCTCAAACAAATAATACCATCACCAATACTTCTGTGGCATCAAACTACGGTTCATCAAAAAACATCTATAGCACCAAAAGTGGTGCTTATGTTTCTAATAATGATGAAATTAGTCAAGCAATTAGCAACCTAAGTGCGCAGGCCAAGCAAAAAGAGAATCAGCTTTCATCATTAAACAGCCGCTTATACGCTGAAAAACAACAGCAGCAAGTCAATAAGGTTCCTGACAGCAATTCAGCCCCCGCTATCGCTGCTGCTCGCGCCTCAAAAGTGGCTTTATCTGGCAGCTCTGGATATTGTGCCCGTTACGTACGTAAAGCACTACAATCAGCTGGTTATGAGTTCACTCCAAATCCTTCAGCCTATCAGTACGCTACTCGTGGCACACTTGAGAAAGCAGGTTTCAGCAAAATCAGCAATGATATGCCAACCCAAGTAGGTGATGTTATTGTCTATGATCGCTCATCAAAGCGTCCACATGGCCATATTCAAATTTTCGATGGTACAAATTGGATTTCTGACTTCCGTCAGAACAGCATCAGCCCATACAGTGGTGTCTATGCTTATACGACATGGCGCGATTCAAAATACGTGGATGACGCATCCGCATCAGATCGTAATATCTACCTTGCTATGAATGATAAATAAGACTTTCTAAGTCAGCACAACATAGTTGTTATTTCCTCCAACCCAGTAGGGCGTGTTGAACATTCACAAATAGTCTCTGTCAGTGCCATGGTTGAAGGTTCAACACGCCCTAGTGACTAGTGACTGTGCCCGATATGGTTATTCGCAGAGCTTTGCTGCTCTGATATGTCGCAGACCAATGCATCGCTATGGGCGCTGGTCTGCGGGTGTGACAAGCTTTCAACCTGAATGGTGGCGTGATGAATACCAAGCGCAAGCAACCCTTGCTCAAGATTGGCAATCAATACGCTGGCATCCGAGATTCTCATATCCCCATCGACCATCACATGGCAAGATAGCGCATTTAGCCCGCTGGTGATGCTCCAAATATGCAGGTCGTGGACTTGTTTTACTTGTGGATGGGCAAGCAGCTTGTCTTCCACATCTACCAGCGATATGCCTTCTGGCGTGCCCTCCATCAAGACATGTACCGAATCACGTACAACGCGGTAACCACTTACTAAGATAAGTACCGCGACGATCACCGACGCTGCGGCATCGGCCCAAACCCAGCCAAACCCCATCATCAGTAAAGCGGCGATGATCGCGGCGACAGAGCCCATCAAATCACTTAATACATGCAAGTAAGCGCTTTGCATATTGAGGTTGACAGGCTCTTTGGAATCATTGCTTTTATTTGCTTTTTCTTTATTTACTTTGTCTGCATTTGCTCCATGGCTGTGGGTGTGTCCATCGCTGCCGCTACTACCACGATGCATCAGCCAAGCGACCAAGATATTAACCAGCATACCGATGGTGGCGACGATTAGCATACCTTGGGTAGCAATCTCAGGCGGTGAGTTAAGGCGTTTGATCGCTTCATAAAAAATCATCAAGGCGATAATTACTAGCGTCGCACCATTGACGGTGGCCACGATAATCTCAAAGCGTTTATAGCCAAAGGTCTTTTGATGGGTGGCGGCTTTTTCGCCGATTTTAAATGCCATCAACGTCGCACCAAGGGCGATGGCGTCGCTGAGCATGTGTCCTGCATCAGAGAGTAACGCCAAGCTGCCTGTCAGTAAGCCACCAATCGCCTCGATAAACATATAGCCTGTGATGATCACAAAGCTAATCAGTAACGTACGCTGATAGCCTTTGGTATCTCTTGGTGCGGTGTTTTGCTCTAGGTGAGTGTCATGATCATGAGCGTCTTGATTGCCAGCAGTATAGTTACTATCGTTGTTTTTATTGACATCAATAGGCTCACTTGGAGGCAAATGCTTATTTTGCTTATGACTGGCATCTTCTTGACTCATAACGTTACTCAAATTTATTAAGACTTATGGTAAATAACTTCAAGGATTAATGATAAATCTAACATAGTCGAGTATTAGAAGCTGTAACGACGAGGTAAAAATGCAGCCAGTAAGCTATAGTCGATTCACTGCAAAAATGACATCGTGCTACTGGTATAAATTTTCCTTGCATGCTGTTATTACAGAGGCTGCGCAACATTCATTCCAGTAGCACTCTTCAATTTATCACCATGTTATTTTGAACTGACTAGGGCGTGTTGAACATTCATAATTTGAGCCAGATATAAGCACAAGCAAGAGCGACCGTATTTTCATAACTTTGCTTGAGCTTATCAAACCTGGTGGCAACCGCCCTATACTGTTTTAGTTTGGCGAAAGCATTTTCTACTAGATGCCTCGCTTTATATAAGTCCCAGTCCATATGGTCGTTAGAAGACTGAGTATTTCGTTTTCGAGGGATGTTATCCCGTGTCCCTGCTTGTTCAATATGCGCTCGTAGTGCATCAGAATCATAGCCTTTATCGGCACATAAAACCTCTGTGTTGCTCAAATTAACTTTGTCTACTAAGTCAGGTGCGACTTTAACATCGTGGGTCGTGCCATCTGACAAGATAAAGGTAATCGGATTGCCATGCGCATCTACTGCCAAGTGAATCTTGGTCGCGCGTCCTGCCACACTTTTACTAATGGATTGTAGGTTCTCATTGCCACCACTGCTGTGCTGATGCGCTTTAATATGAGTACCATCAATGAAGACCCACTCAAGGTCTGCGTCTTTGATTAATAAAGCAAACAGCGTAATCAGCTTATTACTACGAAACCAGCGCTGGTAAGCTTTATAGATGGTATTGGGCTTGCCAAAACACTCGGGTAAGTCGCACCAAGGACAGCCAACACGCATGCGATAAAGCACGCCTTCAACCGTTTGTCTAAGATTTCCTTTGTCATAGATATTAAGTTCTAGTAATATAGGTTTCAGTCTTGTCCAGTGTTCATCTTTGAGCATAGTGCGAGGCATAGCGAACGATATCTTTTTTGTGTGAGAACTTAAAGATTAACCGTTCGCTATTTTTTTTGCCATTAATTTGTCGCCAATGTTCAACACGCCCTAGTGATCTTAATATCATTGCTGGGTTTTTTTGTGCTTAACATCAGGGCGTATTTAACCTTTCATGATTTGATCCGTCAGAAATGAACACTACTGATATCATTACTCATGACAGGAGTTATCGACAAGCGCGTTTAAAATGCCACATGATGACGCTGGTGCACTACTTGCACATTTCTGGCGCAAAACGGTCAAGTGATGCTTTAAGTGCATCAGTTCTTCCATTCGTATTTCCACAGCATGAATGTGCTCATCTAGCAAGTTATTCACATCGCCGCAGTCCTTGTCAGGCGACTCCCAGTATTCAAGTAAGATTCGCACATCATCTAAAGCCATATCGAGCGTACGGCAATGTAGGATAAATTGTAGACGCTCAATGTGCTCTTCATTATATAAACGATAATTCCCTTCGCTACGAAAAGGCTCGGGTAATAAACGCTCTTTTTCATAATAGCGAATGGTTTCTACTGTGGCACCTGTGCGTTTAGCGAGCTCACCAATTTTGATTGTCATAACAACCTCTATGATTTAAATAATTAAAGTGGCTGTAAAGACTAGCGCTAGAGAAATTAAAATTACGAAACTGTAGATAAATAACCTTGACTCTAAAGCCACTATAGGGTTCATAATATCATTATTCAAAGGGTAAATTATTATGAAATATCATATTGAAGGTATGGACTGTGCCAGTTGCATCGGCAAGATTGAAACAGCTTTGAAACGTATGCCTGGGGTTTCTGATGTTCAGCTGAATTTCGCTACAGAAACGCTAGAGCTAAATTTAGCCCCTGGTGCGCCGACTCAGGCTAGTGATATCGAAAAAACAATCAAAAGCCTAGGGTTCGGCATCTCTGCCAATACTGGTCAACAAACTGTATCGGCTATTGATATTGACAGCGACAATCAGATGGCTCCGCAGGATAAGCAATGGTGGCAAACTCAAAAAGGCAAACAGGTTGTTGGCCTCGGTATTTTGATGGGCAGCGCTTATGCACTGTCACTACTGTTGCCCGCTTATGGGATATGGGTGTTTGCCATCGCTGTGATTGTAGGCGTTTTTCCATTTGCGCGCAAAGCCTTAGCACTGGCTAAAACAGGTTCATTCTTTTCAATTGAAACGCTGATGTCCGTCGCCGTGCTTGGCGCACTTATCATTGGTGAAGCTGAAGAGGCCGCAGCAGTTGTCTTTTTGTTCTCAATCGGTGAACTGTTTGAGAGTATCGCTGCTGATCGCGCTCGCGCTGGCATCAGAGCCTTATCATCGCTGGTTCCGAAAAGTGCAATTTTACTTGATGCTCAAGGTGGGCAGCGTAACGTTCCAGCGACTTCATTACAAGTGAATGACCTTGTGCTGGTGCGTCCTGGAGATAGGGTATCTGCTGATGGTTCCATTGTTCAAGGTGCGTCCAGCCTTGATGATTCGCCCGTGACGGGAGAGTCTGTTCCTGTTGCCAAGACGATGGGTGACAATGTATTTGCAGGGTCAATTAACATCGATGGTGTGCTCCAAGTGCGCGTAGAAAAGACAGCCGCCGATAACACCATTTCGCGCATTATTGAGCTGGTAGAGCAAGCCCAAGCCTCCAAAGCACCCACTGCCCGTTTTATTGAGAAATTCAGTCGCTATTACACACCGGCAGTGATGGCTATTGCCGCACTAATTATTATCATTCCACCGTTAGCCATGGGTGGAGATTGGTCGACTTGGTTGTATCGCGGTCTAGCACTGTTGCTGATTGCCTGTCCCTGTGCTCTTGTACTATCAACACCCGCTGCCATCGCCTCTGGTCTTGCTGTTGGTGCGCGCCGTGGCTTGCTGATCAAAGGCGGTAGTGCTTTAGAAACCATCGGCCAAGTGAAGACAGTCGCTTTTGACAAGACAGGCACTTTAACTGAAGGCAAACCACGCGTGACCGATGTTGTTGACATTACACAAGAGTATTCAAGTGTTCAAGGTCAGGATTCTCAGGATCAGGGTTCTCAAGGTAAAGATAAGGTATTGGCACTTTTTGCCAGTGTGGAGACTGGTTCTAGTCACCCACTTGCTGAAGCCATTGTCAGCCATGCTGAAGCCGCTAAAGTTGTTATACCTGTGGCTTCCAAAGCTTCTGCTACTGCGGGTAAAGCGGTACACGCAACTGTCGCGGAGCGCGCGCTAGCTATCGGTTCGCCTGTTTACGCAGCCGATGAGGCATTGATTTCATCCACACAACAGGCGCAAATTGAGGCGCTGCAAAATGAGGGTAAGACCGTCTCTGTTCTTTTCGATGAGCAAAACCGTGAAGTGCTTGGATTAATCGCGCTAAGAGACGAATTACGAGACGACGCTCATGAAGGTGTGGCTCAGCTCAAAGCGATGGGTGTGCGCTCCGTCATGCTAACAGGCGACAACCGCTTAACCGCTCAAGCACTTGCCAGTAATTTAGACGTGGAATGGGAAGCTGAGCTGTTGCCTGAGGACAAACTGCGCCTGCTTAACGAGATGAAGAACAACCGCAAAATAGCGATGGTTGGTGATGGTATTAACGATGCGCCAGCGCTAGCAACTGCCAATGTTGGCATCGCGATGGGTGGTGGTACCGATGTGGCCATTGAGACGGCCGATATCGCATTATTAAAAAGTCGTGTTACGGATATGGCTCATCTCATCGCACTTTCACGTGCCACCATGCGCAACATTCATCAGAACGTCATTTTCGCTTTGGGTCTCAAAGGCGTCTTTCTGATCACGACCGTATTCGGCATTACTGGACTATGGATTGCGGTTCTAGCTGATGCTGGAGCAACAGTGCTCGTTACTCTTAATGCGTTACGTTTACTGCGCTTTAAGGGAGCGCCTCCACTGGTAAATCCGCCTAAAGTAGTTAAATAAAACCCTTCGAAATCAATTAAAAACTAGAGATAGCAGCAGATTTCGGGGGTGGGTTCTAATAATAAAAATTCCACCGCCACAGTAAACTGCAACCGCATTAGAGTAAATAAGGTTAGACCGTATGTTGATTACAGAATTGGGCTATTTTGCCTTGCTTACCGCTTTTGTACTGGCGTTATTGCAGGTAATTCTGCCAACTATTGGTGTTATTCGTAACCAAGTTGCTTGGCAACGACTAGCCCCTAGCCTAGCTTGGGCACAGTTTGCCGCCATGATAACGTCATTTGGCGCTTTGATAGCAGGTTTTTATTATAATGATTTTAGCCTCAGTTACGTCGCGCAGCATTCTAATACGCTGTTGCCTTGGTACTATAAGTTATCGGCGACATGGGGCGGACACGAGGGCTCTTTGCTGCTATGGATGACCATCATGGCCACATGGTGTGCACTGGTATCATACTTTAGTCGCGGCTTGCCGTTATCAATGCGTGCGCGGGTATTAGTTATTTTGGCCGGTGTACAGTTAATGATGCTAACGATGCTGATATTTACCTCGTCACCGTTTGAGCGTACCTTACCCAATCTAGCGGTCGATGGCGCTGATTTAAATCCTGTCCTACAAGATTTCGGTCTGATTATTCATCCGCCCATGTTATATATGGGCTATGTGGGTATGGTAGTACCTTTTGCATTTTGTATGGCGGCATTGTGGGAAGGGCGTTTAGATGCTGCTTGGACACGCTGGTCACGTCCATGGGCGCTCGCGGCTTGGGGATTTTTGACCATTGGTATTGCACTGGGCTCGTGGTGGGCCTACTACGAGCTTGGCTGGGGCGGTTGGTGGTTTTGGGATCCGGTAGAGAATGCCTCGTTTATGCCTTGGCTTGTCGGCTTAGCATTGCTGCATTCATTAGCAGTCACTGAAAAGCGCGGGGTGTTTAAAGCATGGACCATCATGCTGGCTATTTTCGCCTTTGCCTTAAGCTTGCTTGGCACGTTCCTGGTACGCTCTGGAGTCCTTACCTCAGTGCATTCGTTTGCCGCTGATCCGACGCGTGGTTTGGTTATCTTAGCTATTCTTGGCATTATCATCGGTAGTGGTCTATTAATGTTTGCCGTTCGAGGTTGGCGTTTAACCGTTGAAAGTCAATATCAGCTGATTTCACGTGAGTCCTTTTTAGTGATCAACAACGCCATCATTTTGATTGCAACCTTAGTGGTGCTGCTCGGCACCCTTTACCCTATTATCGCTGATGCTTTTGGTTTAGGACAAGTGTCCGTTGGCCCTCCTTATTTTAATGCATTATTTGTACCTTTAACGTGGCTGTTATTAATAGCTATGGGTATGGGCTCAAATATTCGCTGGAAAAAAGACACCCGTCCACTACTGGGTATAGGCATGGTCATCGCCGTTAGTAGCTTAGTATTAGCCGCCATTATTACTTACTTTGTTAATCCATCGTCTATGCTTAATATTGGTGTGACTTTAGCCGTTAGCTTTTGGGCACTGCTATGGATGGCAGTTGATTTTAAAGATAAAACTAAGAATGCGCCTAATCTTTTTAACGGTTTGCGGCAGTTGCGTCTGAGCTATTGGGGTCAACAGACTGCTCATATTGGCGTATTGGTTGCTGTCATTGGCATAGCCTTTACTAGTAGCCTGAGTATTGAGCGTGACGTAGCAATGGGTATTGGCGATACAGTCAATGTTCAAGGTTACGATTTTGAAGTAACTGAATTTTTTGAAATAAAGGGTAGTAACTTTGATGCAACGCAAGCGCAAGTGGTGGTATCCAAAGACGGTCGTGAAGTGGCGAAACTGACTCCAGAAAAGCGTACTTATATTATCAGCACGATGCCAACAACTGAAGCTGCTATTGACCCCAGTCTTATGCGCGATGTTTATGTCGCACTGGGCGAACCTATTGCCGATGGTAGTAACCAATGGGCATTAAGGATTTATGTAAAACCATTAATTCGTTGGATATGGCTCGGCGCTATTATTATGGCATTGGGTGGTCTGCTGAGTATGCTTGATAGGCGCTATCGTCTCAAAACATCCAAGACCCCTGCACAAATTGCAGCGAGTAAGTCAGGCTTTACGACGGTTACTGATTTAGATGTTAAAAGCACTACTAATAACACGACACTAATAGGGGAGAAGCAAAATGACTAAGTCTAATCATTTTTCCGAGCAACCCCCTGAAACAAAAGGTAATCGAACAATGAAAAAAAGCCAATTTAGAATATGGTTTTTGATCCCGCTGATCATCTTTGCTGCTGTTATGGTTATGCTTTATTTTCGTTTGGGGCAGCCGACTGAAATCGTAACCAATACCGCGCTTGAACGCCCAGTACCAGCGTTTGAGCTGCCATTGTTGTCCGATACCAGTCGGATCATGACCAATGACAACTTACCTGATGAGCCCTTTTTGATGAATATTTGGGGCTCTTGGTGCCCAACTTGCGTTATTGAGCATCCTTTTTTGATGCAACTAGAAGAGCGTGGTGTCAATCTGGTTGGCGTGAATTATAAAGACGATATCGGTGATGCGCTCAGCTATCTCAACCGAGGCGGTGATCCCTTTTCGATGTCTATTCAGGATTTGTCCGGCCAGTTTGCCTTGGACTTAGGGTTGACGGGTGCGCCTGAGACTTTCACTGTCGATGGTGAAGGCGTTATTCGCCAGCACATTGTTGGTGAGATTAACGAGAGTAACTGGCAAGATCGTATTGAGCCTTGCTTAACGGTACTCAATGATGCCAATGATAATAACGTCAGTCCAGATGCGATTCAGGTTGAAGAGGTGTGCAAATGATAGCCCGTTCAATAAAGGCCGTTACGATAAAAGTAGCGAGCTTAATACTTGCCTGTCTCCTAAGTGTGACCAGCTATGCGGCGATAGAGGTATATGATTTTGACTCTGCACAACAAGAAGCCCAATATCGAGGGCTAATCGAAGAGCTACGTTGCCCGAAATGCCAAAACCAAAACTTGGCAGGTTCTGATGCGCCGATTGCCCAAGACTTAAAGCAAAAAGTCTATGATTTGATTAAAGACAGACGTAGTGATGCGGAAATCCGGGATTATATGCAAGAGCGCTACGGCGATTTTATCAGCTACAAGCCGCCTGTACGTCCATCGACATGGATTTTATGGTTTTTTCCGCCATTGCTACTGATCGTATTATTGATAGGGTGGTTTTGGCAAAGTAAACGCCGCCAAGTTGTCGCCCGTGGCCAAAACGGCGTTACAGTGAACAGTACTGCTGCCTTGACCTCTGCGGAAAAGGCTGAGCTTGATCGTCTATTATCGCAAGCTGAGAATGTCGACCACGATATTACTAGCATAGAGGACAAAAAATGACTCTATTTTCTACTTTTGGCTTATTTGTAGCTCTAAGCTTGCTGATTGCTCTTATATTTGCGCTAATTGCTATTATGCCATGGCTACGAGCACCGCGTTTGCAGTCCAAACCAATAGACAATCAACTGCTAGATATTAATGTTGCAGTATTTCGCGAACGTTTAGCTGAGCTACAAACAGATAAAGACAGCGGTACTATTAATAATAGCCATTATCAAAATCAAAAGCTGGAACTGGAGCGTCAGCTATTGGATGCCCAGCGTGAAGTCACGCCGATGGTCACCCCTGGTATCAAAAGCCGCTTGATCCTCATGGTTTGGGTGCCTGTATTGGCTGCGCTGGCGTATCTGATGGTGGGTGACCGAACGCCTGTGTTTGATCTGTGGACGGCCGAAGACAAGGTCGGAAAAGTCGCTGATGACTTGTTGACTGGCAAAATCGATCAGCCACCTGTATGGGCAATCGAAAACGGCCAGCAGCTTATCAGCGCGATGCAGACCAACGTTTATCGTCATGCCGATGATCCTGATCGCTGGATGCGTTTGTCAGAGCTGTTTTTATCGCTTGAAGCTACCGACTCAGCGATTGAAGCTTTGTCACGCGCTTACCGTCTGTCACCAGACAATGAAGAGATTGCGACCACTTATGCGCAGATTAGCTTTTTTGCCAATAAAGGTCAGCTTGATGCCAGTAGCCGCCGTGTATTACAAGATGTCCTTGCCAAAAATCCACAGCATGAAGGTGCGCAGATGCTAATGGCAATGGGTGAGGCACGTGGTAGTAACTTTGCCCAAGCGCAAGGTTGGATTAAACGCTTACAAGGCAGCATTGTGGCCAAACCAGGTGATCATACTAAAGCTTTAGCAAGCTTAGATGAGTTAAGCAACTACGTTAGCACGCAAGAAAAGCAAGCGCTAGAAGGTATTGACGTGACAGTGAAAATTAACGCTAATTTATTACCGTTAGTGAAAGCTGATGATGTGTTGTTTGTAGCGATACGTGATGTGAAAGGGGGCCCTCCGTTTGCCGCCAAACGTTTACCCATTAGTATTATCAAGCAAGGTGAGGCTAGTATCCGCTTAAGCAATCTTGATGCGATGATGCCAGATCGCACGTTAAATTCAGCTCGTAGTGACAAAACTCAGTTAGCAGTCGTTGCTCGTATTAGTCATAGCGGTAATGCCATAGCAGAATCAGGCGACTTATCGGGTAATCCTATAATGATTAGCGTTGAACAGACTCAGGTTAATGTTGAAATCAATCAACAGATTCCCTAATAAAAAATTATTACCGTAAGTTTCATAATACCAGAGCGGTAAGTGGAGCCGTTTATGAAAGTGGCGCGATTAATAATCGTATACCAAAAACATATACGTTTAACATTGTTCATTGTATAAACATAGATAAAGGAAACAACTATGACTGAATCTACCGACAGATTAGATAGTACTAAATTGAATAGCGTTGAATCGGCTAGTACTAATATTGCTGACAAGAAGGTACCTATAGCTGTGAGTAGTACTCATCAATCGATTGACTCTAAAACCATAAATCATACGCCTAAAGCTATGTACGTGACTTCAGGCAACTCAATAACACCTAAAGATAAGTTGGACAAAATACCAAAAATGGTTGCCAATGGCAGTCGCGCTTTTATCTGGTATTTGTTGGCGATAATGGTATTAATACTTGATCAATGGACTAAGTGGTTGGCCCAAACCACATTAGCGTTCAATGACCCCGTACCGGTCATTGAACCATTTCTCAACTGGACACTCGCTTATAACTATGGGGCAGCATTTAGCTTTTTAGCCGACGCTGGCGGTTGGCAGAAATGGTTTTTCTCAGGCTTAGCTTTTGTAATGGCTATCTTTTTAACGGTTTATTTAATCAAAGCGCCACGTGCAGCCAAGCTATTGTCCATGGGGTTAGCCTTAATGCTCGGTGGTGCGATTGGCAACTTAATCGATCGTTTAAGAATTGGTAAAGTGGTTGACTTTATCCATGTGCATTATGCTGATGTCTGGAATTATCCTATTTTCAATGTTGCAGATATAGGTGTCTGTGTCGGTGTCGCATTGATTATAATTGACATGATATTTTTAGAAAGTAAGCGTAATAAATAAGCACATTGATGCCGATTATCACAAACAAAATGAACTAGCGTCGTAGTCACTCTATACGGAAAAATACTTTTTATACTTGAGTATGTTTATAAAATGTGAACTGGAAGGTAATGTTACTTAGACAGGCTGGGCATTTGATGTATAGTGTCATTTGCATTTCACTATTTATCAATTTCTCAGCCTGTTTTTTTTCAGCCTACTTTTTGAACCACCACCCGGATATAAATGTAACTATGAATAAAACAACTTTTAAAATATCGAAGATGGACTGCCCTTCGGAGGAAAACCTAATCCGAATGAAATTAGAGGGCCACTCGAATATTGAACATCTTGAGTTCGACATTCCTAACCGTCAATTAACTGTGTTTCATCATGACAATATAGAAGGGATAGAGACTGCTATTCATGACCTAAAATTAGGAGACACCCTACTCTCGACCGAAACCATTGACCCCTCTGATCCCAACAATAATTTTAAAATTGATGCTGACTCTAGTCACAAAAAAGATGCTGAGCAAAGAAAGCTACTATGGATAGTGCTGGTCATTAACTTTGCTTTCTTTATTATTGAAATGAGCACGGGACTGATTTCTCGTTCGATGGGGTTGGTCGCCGACAGCTTAGATATGTTAGCAGATAGCTTGGTGTACGGAATTAGCTTATTTGCGGTCGGTGGAACGGTCATTAAGAAAAAACGGATTGCTAGAATTGCCGGATATTTTCAAATTACGCTAGCGATTCTTGGTTTTTTAGAAGTACTAAGACGTTTCTTTGGCAATGAGCAGTTACCTGACTTTTCTACCATGATAGTCATATCGATTCTTGCGCTAATTGCAAACTTGATTTGCCTCTATTTACTACAAAAATCGAAAAGCAAAGAAGGAGAAGAAGCCCATATGCAAGCCAGTATGATTTTCACTTCAAACGATGTGATTATCAATTTAGGGGTAATTGTTGCAGGGATTTTGGTTAATTGGTTACACTCTAGTACGCCTGATTTGATTATTGGTAGCATCGTATTTGCTTTAGTTATTCAGGGCGCCTTTAGAATATTGAAGTTGAGTAAGTAGCCAAGCCTAATAACTGAAGCAAATAGCTCAAGTAAGTAGCTTAATTAAACCGCTAAGTGTAAAGTAACTGGGTTTGAAGCAAATAAACATCATAAGGATATGAGACCTCAAGCAATGATTGAACAAACTTTAAATCTAGTCACCACCAAAGACCATCAGCAAGTTGCCGTTTGGCGAATAATAGATGATGAAGTCTTTGATAAGAATCTGGTGGTGGTCAACTAATTTAGGACACTAATAAAATTCAAACCTACATCGCCATTACTTATAACCCTGAGTCGAGAACGGATAATAATTATAAGCGTTGGGGCAACTTTTATGACCGCCAAGATCTGTTAGTAGGTGACGAGTTGTGTCAGGTGGTTAATTTTCAGAGACCTTCCTAAATTTTGTGTAAGTATTTAATCTAAACGTCAGTTACACAGAATCTGGGATGGTCTCTCGTATTCTTTGGTTGCCACCCTACAGCCCTGATCTAAATCCCATTGAAAAGAAGTGGGCACAGGCAAAATTTCTACGTCAAGGCTGGATGGAGAATAATCTACCTAAGCTGTTTCATGATATGGGTTGTATCTCTTTTATTCTAGACTGACTATAGTTAACTATCATATTATTATGAATCGAACAATTTAGACTAGATCCTTAATATCTATATCCAATGCATCGCAAATATCATAGGCCTTTTTGAGAGTGACATTCTTCTCTCCACGCTCGATATTTCCCATATAACTTCGATCAATATCTGCCATCTCTGCCAGCACTTCTTGAGATATTCCTTTGCTTCTGCGCACATCACGGATACGCCTTCCAAAGGCTATCATGCGTTCATCTGTCTTCATCTCACCAACCACTGCTAAAAATAGCAATACTCACAGTGGTGGGCTATAATATCCACGGGATATAGTCGGTATTATGAGGTGAGTATGAAAACAAAACTAGAGTATCAGCCAGATATAACAGAAACTAATAAGCTGATCTGTGAGAGGTACTGGTTAAGAGAAGGCGATAAACGAAGTGGTTTTATATATACCTGTAAAGAAATAGGTCAAGAGTTTGATGTTAAGCATCAGGATATACCTAGTATCGTTAAAATAAATGCTCATCTTGTCGTACTAGACTGCCAATGCATAGACTGCGGTACAACTAAGATTTGCTATACTCGCTCACAGCTAACTCGATTGGATCTTATTAGATGGCGGTGTGATGATTGCAGGGCGGCGCTTGAAAAAAGAATGGATCAAGAGTACTTAGAGTATCGTCTTAAACAAGACCGTTTAGCAGAAGAAAAGAGACAGACCGCTCTAGAGTACATCAATCAATGCCGAAGCATTCAATTAAGCAGTATTCCTTCAGTCACTGAGCTTAACGATGTGGATAAACTTCTACTCGCAGCGACTGTAGAGAGCCTAGGGGCAGATAATATAAGGAATACAGTCTCTCTACGTGACAATTTATCATTACCTTTATCACCGTTCTCTAAATTAGATGAAGAGATACTACAGCATCTTTTTAACCGAAATCTGCTCATACTCGCTTCTGAAAATAGCTACGAATACGTAACTATCAACGAAGAAAAAGAGCTAGAGATAGATTTCTATCAAGCGATCTTTGAGTTTGCTTATAGTATTGAGAATCTTACTAAAATCTTGATAAACGCTAAATCTCAGAAAAATACCAGTGCTCTAGTAGCGAATGATCAATTTAAGAACTGGTGTGAAAAGTTACAGCTAGGAGAGTGTTTAAGCTACCTGATTACTAGGTCAAGATTGAACTATCTAGCACCGCCTATTGGCGAAAAGCTAATTAGTATTCTCAGATCATGTTTAGCTGAATGCTCTGTATCAACCATGCATTATATCATTTGGAAGTCTGTGGAAAATGCTGCTGCATACGTGCAAAAACCAGGTATTACTCGAAAACATGCTTCAAATTCTGTTTCTGGTAATATAGAGAGAGTATTCAATAAAATATACAGTGGTAGTTGGAGTCACAATAAATCTTTTCGCGATGCTAGCCACCCTCAGTCTGCAATGGCCAAAATATTTTTTGATTATGTATTTGCAGTAGATGATGGTGGTTTTCACCATACTCTTGATGAGCTATTTGTAGTGGTCAACTAATTTAGGACACCTGATAAGAGGTTTTTATTAAAGTAGCGTTTCTCTTTTTCTAGCGGTGTTAAATAACTGTTGAAAGTATGCGGTCTCACGGTTTGATAATAGCCCCAGAT